>JBHHVK010000004.1:0-31059 GCA_046754205.1 Thermodesulfobacteriota bacterium | reverse complement strand
ACGCGGGGGCCGAAGAGTATGGCCGTGGACTTTACCCCTATCTTCAGGTCGTCCTCGACGTCCATCAGGGCGTAGATCGTATCGTAGGCCGTGGACCAGAAGACGTTGGCCAGGAAAATCAGGACCGCCACGCCCCCGACCGTCCCGGTAGCAGCGCTCCAGGCCATCACCGCCCCCCATCCGAAGGCCGCCCCGAGGAAGGCCTGGGGGAGGTGGCTCACCCTCTTCATGAAGGGGTATATGGCCGCGAGGGCTATCCCCACGAAGGAGAGGACTATGGTGAGGCGATTGAGCTGGAGGACGAGGACAAAGGCTCCGAGGCCGAGTACCGCGAAGACGAAAAGCGCTTCGCGGACGTTGAGCCTGCCGCTCGCCAGAGGCCTTGTCCTCGTACGCTCTACAAAGCCGTCGAAGTTGCGGTCGGCGATGTCGTTTATGGCGCACCCGGCGCTCCGCATGAGGAAGGTCCCGACGGTGAAGACGACGAGGTGCCTGAACGAGGGTCTTCCGCCGGAGGCGATGACCAGAGACCACATCGTCGGCCAGAGCAGCAGCAGCGTGCCGTACTGCTTCGGGAGCCTTATCAGGTCCGATATGGCGGTAAGCTTGAGCGTGAAGGTCGTGACACTCATCGTCCGTGCCTTAGAGGCGCGCATCCCCGGGGTGCCATGCCGGCAGGGCTTCGGGGCTGAAGAACTCCGTAACGAGGGCCTTGATGACCCGGTTCGCGTCATAGCCGATGTTGGAGAGCAGGTACCTCCGGGCGGTCAGCGGGGTGGAAGGGGCGGCCTCGAAGCCCGAGGCGGCCGCCTCGCAGCGTATGACGCCTATTTCGAGCCCCTCTTTCCCGAAGGGTATCTTTATGGAATTGAGGACCCTTCCGAGCGGCTCGCCGCTCCTCCGGGCGAGCTCTCCCCGGAGCGACCCGTCGAGGCACCCGAGCGGTATGAGCGTCCTCGCGTAGACAAGCCTCCTGCCGCCCACGGTGAGCCAGACCAGCCTCTCGACGGACTCGTTCTCCTGGTCTTCGAGCAAAAGGTCGGCCTCCTCGGGGCTCAGGGTGGTATAGCCGTGGTATATCACCTCGGCCTCGACCCTTCCCCCGTAAAGGAGCTCGAGCTCCACGGTAAGAGAGCCGTCGGAGAGGAGCAGGAGCTTCTGGTGGGGTTCGAGGGCGGAGAGACAGCCCCCTGCGTCCGCTTCGACCCCTCCCTGGAGCGGCGGCCTCGTCCAGTCCGCCACGAGTGTGTAAGAGAATTCTTCCTTCATATATCGAAAAACCTTCGTCGAGAGTGAGAAATTAACACAAAGCCGATGGATTGGTCAATAAAATGTAAGGTCTCAAGAGAGCTTGAAGCCCCCGGCCCCGGGCGAATAAAAACGCCGCAGCGCAGGATGCGCGGCGGCGTCAGGTTCTCGGTTCGGCGTTCCGGTCAGGCCTAAGCCGGGTCAGGCGACGGGGGCGTTGCCGGCGTCCCTGCCGTCGCCGTCTCTACCGGGCTCGTTGATGGCCCTGAGGAAGGCGTCAACACTTGTCTTTATCGCGGCCACGGTGGACTTGTTCGGGCCGCGGAGGATCTTCAGGAGTTTTCCCACGTAGATTATCTCGTCAGGGCTCATGGAAGCGGAATCGACCATCCCCTTGAGGCTCGCGCGGGCCTCCCTTCCATAGGGGGTGGTCTCCTCGGCGGCCATCATGTAGCCCGTCCTCTCGGCGGAGGCGCCGGCCCTGTACATCTCGGCTTCGCCGGAGATGAGCCAGTCCACTGAAAGGCCGTAGATGTTAGCGAACTTCAAAACGAGGTCCGTCGGCATCTCCCCCCGCTTCTTGTAGTTTGAGAGCGCCTGGGGTGTCACACCGAGCACCCTCGCAACAGCCGAATCGTTCTTGAGCTTGCCGGCCCAGCGCATCCTTTCGATTATTTCCGGATAGCTTACGCCCATCTTATATTCTCCTTCGTTTTTTTCTTAACGGACTGGCTTTATGTAAACTGTAACATAAGATATAGGTGAGGGCAAGGAGCTTCTTGCCAATAATACATTCTAAACGAATGAGATAAAAAAAAGATGAACGTAGAGTTAAAAAACGTCTGCCCTAAACCGCAGAGTGTAAATTCGCTTTTTATGTGTTTGCCGGGAAGAGACAAGAACGGGTCTGGAAGAGACGCGAAGAAGCGGATGGTGGTTTAAAGCATACCATGTTCCACGGAAACTTCAAGAGAGCCTGCGCCGCCGACCGTCTCGGCCGTGACGTGGCAATTCTCCCCTCTCAACAACCCCCTTAACCCCCGCACCCCCAATTCCCTCGCCCCCGCACCCCTTTAAGCCAGGCCCCCCTGCCCCCCTGCCCCCCTGCCCCCCCCTGCCCCTTACCTGCCGCCTGCGCGGCGCATATGAGGGTCGGAGATGTGTAACCGAGTATAGACGGCCCGGGGGGTTATGTCAATAAATAATAAGACTGCATGGAATCTTTCATTCACCGGATATGATGAGATACCCTTCCAGCGCCCCCCGGGGTGTATTTTTTTCTATCTCAGGCCCTGGGCGCGCTCGAGGTTCCGCCTCGCCCCCGGCAGGTCGGGGTCGATCCTCAGGGCCTCGCGGAAGGCCCGGACGGCCTTATCGGCAGCGCCGGACCGCGCGTATACGATACCGAGATTGTTATGGATATCCGCCCTTTGAGGGTCAAGGGCGAGCGCCTTCTTGTATTCTCCCACGGCCTGGTCAAAGCGGCCGAGCCTTGCAAGGAGGTTGCCGAGGTTGAAATGCGCATCCTCGAACCCCGGGTCGAGCGCGATGGCGAGGCGGTACTCTTCGGCGGCCTCCTCAAAGCGGCCGAGCTTCAGGTAGGCCTGGGCGAGGTTGAAATGGCTGTCCTTGTCGGCGGGGTCGAGCCTTATGGCCGCGAGGTACTCTTCGGCGGCCTGGTCATAGCGGCCGAGCTTCGCGTAAGCGTTGGCGAGGTTGAAGCGGCTGTCCTTGAAGTCAGGGTCGAGCGCGATGGCGAGCCGGTACTCTTCGGTGGCCTCCTCAAAGCGGCCGAGCTTCGCGTAGGCGTTTGCGAGGTTATAGCGGGCAAAGGAGGATTCGGGATGGCGCTCGATTACGCTCTGCCACAGGGTCTCGCTGTCCTTCCATACCTCGCCTCTCTGGTGGGTGAGGTACATACCCGCCACTACGGCCACGCCGAGGCCTGCGGCGGCCGCAACCCGTGAGGCCCGCCCCAGGGCGCCGGCCCGGGCGTATAACCCGTGGAAGGCGAGACCGGCGAGGAAGAGGAGCCCCACCGAGGGGACATACATGTAGCGGTCCGCCATGGTGGAGCCGCCCGAGGCAAAGGGGACCACCTTAAGGACGGGCGAGAGGGTTATGAGGAAAAATAGCGCCCCGAATACCACGGTCCGGGTATATTTCATCGAGTATACGACCGCTACGGCCAGGGCGGCCAGTATGACGGGGGGGAGAAAAAAGGCGGGGCTGCCGATGCTGATCTCCGCCGGGTAGGGGTATATCGCCGAGAGGTTCACGGGCAGGACCGTGCCTGCGAGGTAGGCCGTAAGGCTCCTGCAGCTCAGGAGCACGACCTCGACGGCCGACAGCGGCTCTATGGAGCCGAACTGCCCCATGGCCTTGTACATGAAGACCGTATCGACGGCGAAGACGCCGCTCAGGACGAAGAAAGGGACCTTCTCGGTGAGGGTCTTCCTCGTAAAGGTCCTGCAGGAGAGGTAGTCGACGAGGAGAAGGACCACGGGGAGAGTGACCGCCACGAGCTTCGACAGAACTGAGAGCAGGAACGCGGCGAGGGAGAGGTAATAGAAGACCCTCCGGGACCGCTCGTGATAGCGCAGGTAGAGTATTATCGCGCCGAGGAAGAAGAAGGCGCTGAGCAGACCCTTCCGTTCCGAGACCCACGCCACCGCCTCCACATGGACGGGGTGAACCCCGAAAAGGAGGCTGGTCGCCAGGGCGACGGAAAGTCTGCCGGAGAGCTTTAAGACGAGATAGAAGACGAGCAGGGTGTTGAGTACGTGGAGTACGAGGTTGTCCAGGTGGTATATGAAGGGGTCGAGCCCGAAGAGCCGGTATTCGAGGGTGTAGGAGAGGAGCACCGTGATGAGGCGGTAATCGTCCCTGTAGAAGGTGGAAAGTATCTCCTTCAGGTTGTCCCACGAGAGGTCCCGGATCAAAGGGTTTGCGGTGACGTAAAGCCCGTCGTCCCAGTTGACGAAACCGTTATCCAGTGAACTTGAAAAGGCGATGACCGTCAGGGCCGCTATAAGGGCCGCACAAAGCGGTATCTGTGATCTCTCGGAAAGCATCCGCTCTTTCAGATAAGGATGGCCACAGGCTCGTGCCGGTCTAAATTTCCCTGCGCAGTTTTAAGGTGTAGACCAGGGCCTTCAGCCCGTGTCGTATGAACCTGAAGGAGCCGCCCGACCAGTGCTTGTACGCCAGGGGGGTCTCGAGCACCCGGAACCCCTTCCGCGCCATCCGGACGAAGATTTCCGTATGTATCTCGAAGCCGTCCGACTTGAGGTCCAGGGAATCGAGTGCCGCCTTTCTGAATATCACGAACCCCGAGCCGATGTCCCTTATCCCTATCCCGAAGAGCGCCTTGTTCAGGAGATAATAGGCTTCGCTCGCCAGGTACCTGTGGAGCGGGAGTATGGGGTTGAGCATGTACCTGGACACGATGACGGCGTCCGCCCTGTCCATCTTCTCCACCACCCCCCCGAGGAAAGAGAGGTCGAAACAGAGGTAGGAATCGGCGTCGAAGTAGATTACGAACTCGCCCCTTGCGTCCTCGAAGAGTTTTCTCAGGGTGTAGCCGAGGCCCCTGTTGGGCTCGTGTGAGAAGACCCGCACCCGCTCGTCCTTTGCGGCTATCTCATCGAGCACCTCTTTGCTGCGGTCAGGGCTTCCGTCCACCCTGTAGAGCAGCTCATAGTCGCCGCCGAGCCGTCCGATCGCCGCGGAAAATTCTTCATAACCGGCCTTCAATATCTTCTCGGACCCGTATACCGGGACCACGATGGAGAACTTCAAATCAGCCGATGCGCCTTTCTGTCCCCGCCTTCCGTAATTTACCCGGACCGCGAGGACTAACCGCGGGGTTCAAATCAGCTCATAAAAGAGCTGGTCCAGGTTGTCCGGGTCGTACTCCTCGTTTGTATAGGAGCAGAGGACGACGTCCCGGTCGTCCGTGTTTTTTATGGCGTGCGCCACCCCGGGCCCCACCCTTATCTTCAAGATCCTTTCACCGGAGGGGTCGAGTTCGACCTCCCTGCGCTCCTTTGTATCGACGTCTTCCACGACCACCCGCGCCCTGCCGCTCATCAGGGCGAAGTGCTCTTCCTTGTGCCGGTGGTAGTGGTTGCCCCTGACGCAGCCGGGCCTGATGGTGGTCAGGTATATCTGGCCGAAGACCTTTTTATCGTCGGCAAGTTCGCTGTTTTTGAGGAATTCGATCAAAAAGCCCCGTTCATCCTCGAACTTGGGAAGTTCCTTCGCCGAATAATCCACCGTGATACCTCGCCTCTTTCCCCGGCCTCTTCGTCGGGCTCACCCAAGGAGCTCGGTCACCTTACCTGCGACGAAGCTCACCGTTTCATCGTCCATTTCGGGCCAGAGGGGGAGCGATAGCTCCTCGGCCGACGCCCTCTCCGCGAGGGGGAAGTCCCCGCTTCTGTGCCCGAGATGGGCGTAACATTTCTGAAGGTGTATGGGGACGGGATAGTGTATGTTGACGCCCACCCCGGCCTCTTCCAGTCCGGCGGCGAGGCGGTCCCGGTCCCTGACCCTTATCGCGTATATGTGGAAGACGTGGTCGCGGTCGCCACTTACCGCCGGCGTGGCGACCTTCCCGGCGAGCAGCTCGGAGTAGAGGGCGGCAAGGCGCCTGCGCCTGTCGTTCCACCCGTCGAGCCGCTTGAGCTTCACGCCGAGTATCGCGGACTGTATGGAATCGAGCCTGCTGTTATAGCCGATCGTGTCGTAGCGGTACTTCTCCCTCTCTCCGTAATTGCCGAGCGAGCGGACCCTCTTTGCGACCTCGGGGTCGTCCGTGGCCACGGCGCCCCCGTCGCCGAAGGCGCCGAGGTTCTTGCCGGGGTAAAAGCTGAAACACCCCGATCTACCGAGCGTGCCGACCCGTTTGCCCCTGTAGCGGGCGCCGTGGGCCTGCGAGGCGTCCTCGATTACCACGATGCCGCGGGCCCCGGCGACCTCCAATATCTCGTCCATGTCCGCAGGCTGGCCGTAGAGATGGACCGGGATGACGGCCCTGGTCTTCTCCGTAATCATCTCTTCGAGCCGGCCCGCGTCCATATTGCAGGAGTCCATGTCGATATCGACGAAGACCGGCCTCGCCCCCGTGTATGTAACGGCCAGCGCCGTTGCGATGAAGCTGTTGGCCGGCACTATCACCTCGTCGCCGGCCCCGACGCCCGCTTCGAGGAGGGCGAGGTGGAGGGCGTCGGTGCCGCTGCCCACCCCTACGACGAACCCGGCGCCGAGATAGCGGGCGAACTCCTCCTCGAACCTCGTGACGTCCTCTCCCCGGACGAAGTGGCAGGTGGCGAAGAGCCTGTCGAGCGCCTCTTTCACCTCGCGCTCTATGCTCGAAAACTGCTCTGTAAGGTCTACGAAGGGCACCATGGGGCGTTATATCCCATCGAAGTCTTCCGGGTGACGGGCAAAAAACCCTTTGCACCGAGCCGGCCGGCCGGGGGGCGTCCGTCAACCGGCCTGCCGCCGCTTCTGCCGTTGGAGGCCGGCGACCGCGGCAGGGGCAAGGGGGTTGCTAACACTCTGTTTATAGTAACATATTCGAGGTATTACCACAGCATGTTTTTCCGGGCCCCCGGCGGGCCGCACCTCGGCGGGCGGCGAGGTTGCGTGGTCGCAGTAGTAACTTCGGATGGCCGGAGGGTCTCCTTTAGGTCCGCAGGGGCCGGTTAAAGCGATCGCGCGCCACGGCCGAATGGTCAAGGAGGGAAAGCGGCGCGCCGGGGGGGGGCGGGAGGCGGGGATAAAATGACTTGATAAAAGAGGCCCCTTGATTTAGAATGTATCGTTGTAACCTGGCAGGATTAAAAGAGATTTCAGAACCATAGGGGTTCCCTGGAGGGGCCTGGCGCCGGGGCGCATGAAAGAAAGGGACGAGTCGACCACCATGTGGAGCAGACGCCGGAAGGCCGCCGTTGTGGTATTCATAGTCGCCTTTGCGGTCTACGCCGGCACCCTGGCTGGTGGGTTCGTCTACGACGACCTCGAGATAGTCCTCAACAACCCCTGGATAAGGGACATAAGGAACCTCTACCTCGCCTTCGTCCTCCCTGACTGGGCTTTCATGGAGGAGAGCCATGGGTCGAATTACTACCGGCCCTTCATGATAGTCCTCTTCACCCTCGGCTACCATCTCTTCGGTCTCAAGGCCTGGGGCTTTCACCTGATGAACGTCCTGCTCCACTCCTTTAACGCCGTGCTGGTCTATCTGATAGCCGGAGTGCTCCTCCAGGGGCAGGACGGGCGGGACGGGGAGGACCGTTCGTCTTCGTGGATCGTCCCGCTTGCCGCCGCCCTGGTCTTCGCCCTGCACACGTCCAACAGCGAACCCGTCGCCTGGGTATCCTCGGGCGGAGCCGACCTCACCTTCGCCTCTTTCGCCCTCCTCTCCTTCTGGCTCTACACCGGCGCCGGGCGGGTGCGCTACGCCCTGAGCGTGCTCTTCTTCGCCTGCGCCGTCACCGCCAAGGAGACGGCCATGTTTCTGCCCGTCATGGTCTTCGTCTACGACAGGCTGTGGCGGGCCAGGGGGGCGGAGGGGGCAGCGGGGGGCGGGGACGGCGCGCTCCGGGGGCGGTGGGTGGGGTATCTGCCCTTCGTGGCCGTGGCCGCGGGTTATGTGGCGTTGAGGAGCGCCTCCATCGGGGGCGCCATATTCCAGAAGCAGGTCGAGCTTACACTCTACGAGTCCCTCATAAACGTCTTTCCCATCATGGCGAAGTACGTCGGAAAGGTGCTTTTGCCCGTGGGCCTGAACGCCCTGTACGTCTACGAGCCGGTCCGCTCCATCGCCGAGCCGAGGGCGCTCTTTGCGCTGCTCCTCGTCGTCTCCATAGGCTTCGCCGCATTCCTCGCCAGAAGGAAGAGGGAGGTGCTCTTCAGCCTCCTCTGGATCTTCGTGCCGCTGGTGCCGGTCCTCTACATACCGGCCCTCCAGACGGCTTCCTTCGCCGACCGCTACCTTTACGTCTCCACGGCGGGCTTCGGCTTCCTCACGGCCTACGGCCTCGGGGTCCTTTTAAAGAGGGGCGGGTGGGTCAGGGCCGCGTCCCTGGCCTCTTTTGCGGTCGTTCTCGTCCTCTATGCGGCGGGCTCGGTCACCAGGAGCATGGTCTGGAAGGACGACTACACACTCTGGTCGGACACGGTGCGCAGGTCCCCCGGGTCCGCGAGCGCGCACTACAACCTCGCCTCGACGATCCACGCCATGGGAGATAAGAGGAAGGCCGTTGTCCACTACCTCGACGCCCTGAGGCTCGACCCATTGAAGGCGAACGCCCACTACAACCTCGCCCTGGCGTACCAGGACCTCGGGGAGAACCTCAAGGCCATCGAGCACTACGAAAGGGCCATCGACCTCGGATACCGCCTCGAGGAGGCCCACTACAACGCGGCCGCCGCCTACATCGCCTTCGGCAACCTTGAAAGGGCCGTCTTCCATTACGGTGAAGCGCTCAGGCTCAACCCCGGCAACGAGAACGCGCACTACAACCTCGCCTGGACATACGAGAGGCTCGGGGATCCGGACAGGGCCGCGGCGCAATACCGGGAGGTGGTCGCCCTCAATCCCCGAAGCGTCGACGCCCGGTACAACCTCGGCAGGATCTATCTGGAGAAGGGGCTTGCCGACGAGGCCATTGGCGAGTTCGAGGGGGTGCTCAGGATACGCCCCGGCGACTTCGACGCCGAGGCAGGGCTTGAAAGGGCGAGGAGGCTCAAGGGGGCGAAGTAGGGGCGGCGGGTCGCTTCCCGGCGGCCCTTTCCATCAGGCCGAGGAACTTTTTTACCCTCCTGGCGTTGGTCCCCACGTCCCCGGTGCCGACCCTCGAAAGCGACCGCACGTCCACGCGGCTTCCCTCGCCGGCTGCGGTGACCCTCACCACCACGTCGTCCTTGAAGCCGAACCAGAAGGTGGCGTCCACCGCCTCTATCCTACCCTCCTCGGGCACCGAGGCCGTCACTTCCCAACCCAACTTCCCGGCCGTATCGAGGGCGAGGGCAAAGGCCTCGCCGGGCGCAAGCCCGAGGCGGAGCGGCCTTATCTCGGGGTAGCTCCTTTGTTGTATCAACGCCACGAGCTCCCCTCCGTAAGCGACCGGGTTCCCGGCGTCCTTTCTGAGCCCTACCGCCTTTATGAACCGGGGAGGGTCTTGCGTATCCGTGGTGACGTCGTGTATGGGCGGGAGGCTCTGGGCGGCCTGCTGCCACCGGAAGGGCACACCGGCGGCCACCCCACCGATGACCACGGATAGGAGCGCCCAGCCGAGGGCCCTGTAGGCGCCTCCTGCGAGCGCGGCCGCGCCGATGAAGAGCCCGGCCAGGGCGCAGGCGAACCCCAGGAAGGCCGTCCACCTGAGTATCGTAAAGCCTACGCTGAAGTGCCAGAAGCCGGCCCTTGCGCCGAGCCCCGAGGCGGCCACCCCGATGATGGAGACGATGGCCCCGGCCGCGGCCGCCATGGCAAGGGCCCTCGGTATTTTCCCTCTTCCTCTCATCAAACCCATGTCCCCGGCCGGGGGCGCCTGAAAGGGATATCTCCTCCATGGCCGACCCGGGCCAGCAATGAGTATAGCAGAGTTTTGGGCGTGATTACATGGTCTCTGCGCCTTGGCCCGGCGGCCGGGGAGGTGGACAGGGGGGAGAGGGGGTTACTCGTCGAGGGGCAGCTCCTCCCTGTACAGGAGGTAGACGGAGGCCTCGGTGGCCTTCCGGGCCCTTGCCAACAGCGGCCTTTGGCCGGGCCCTGCGCCGGAGAGCATGGCGCCGAAGAAGCGGTTGTAGAACTCGTCAGGGTGCACCCAGACCTCGAAGACGATGCCTACAGCGTCCCCGGGCCTTTGCCTCCGGTAGTCGAAGCGGAAGGCCCCGCCCGTGGGGATGCGCGTATCGAAGAGCTCGCGCGAGAGGTCCACGGCCACCCGCCTGCCTATCGTTTTTTCCTCGGCGGTGCCGGGGATGGCCTCGCCCCCGGCCCCTATAAAGAAACCCCTGACGACTATCGAGGGGGTGACGTAGGTGGGCAGCATGTGCCCGGCCCCGGTGTTCCTGATCGCCAGATGGGCCGAAACCTCACCCTTGCCGCCTGGGAGCAGCCCCGATTCGATCTCAACCCCGGACCTCGTCATCTCAGGGTCGTGGATGCCCCTGAAGAGGTGTCTTCTTCCGGGCATGTGGCAGCCCTGGCAGGGTACGCCCGCTTTGGCGAAGGGGCTCCCTTCCCATTCCCGATAGGTGTTGGTAAGGGGGGTGCCGTTGAAGCGGAAGCCCTTGTCGAGCTGATGGCAGGCGGCGCAGAAGTCCGCCTGGCTGAAAAAGGCCCCCTTGACCGAAGCGTGGCCCTCACCGTCGGCCTTCGGGACGTTCCGCGGCGCCCGCGGGCCGTAGACCACCCCTTTTCTTGCGTGGCAGGCGGCGCAGCTTACGCCCGAGCCTTTCAATTTTGCGTCGAACAGGGGGTTTTCGGCGAAGCCTTCATCGGAGGCCCCGAGCTCGGCCTGCTCGACGAGCGGGGCGTGGCAGTAATAACAGGAGGCGGCGAAGCCCGGGTCCTCCTGCGGCCGGAGCTGGCCGGTAAGGCCCGGCCCGACGCTCCTCCGGTGCAGCGACCCGGACCAGTCACGGAACTGGTCCGGGTGGCACCGGCCGCAGCTTTCAGGGTAGAGGTCCGCGGTTGTAACCCCCCCGGACGTGGCCTCTGCAGGGCGGTCCCAGTGGGTGGATGAAGGGTCCTCCGCCCATGCGGCCGCATGGGCGGAGGAGACGATGAGGGCCGTAAAGAGGGCGGCCGCCAGTGACTTCAACTTACCATTTCTTCCCGCAGGGGTTATCCGTGTAGCATGGGTTCTTGCCGCAGGGATTTTTCATGGAGCATGGGTTGGCCGCGCATGGGTTCTTGCCGCAGGGATTTTTCATGGAGCATGGGTTGGCCGCGCATGGGTTCTTGCCGCAAGGGTTCTTCATGGAGCAGGGGTTGGCCGCGCACGGGTTTTTCATGGCGCAGGGATTTTTGGCCGCGCACGGGTTTTTTGCGGCCGGTGGAGCGGCGGGTTTCTTGGACATGGCGAGCTGCACGTACCCCGAGGGCTCGCTGTAGTCAAAGGACCCGGCGGCCATGGCCGTACCGGCGAAGAGCAGAGCGGTTAACGCGGCCCCGAGTATCTTCAGGCCTTCTTTCATTGGAACCTCCTTTTAGGTGATGGATCCCGGTTTGACGTTAGAAAACGAAGAGTGTGGCCTCGGCTTACCTTTTCCCGCAAGGGTTCTTCATGGAGCATGGGTTGGACGCGCAGGGGTTTTTCATGGCGCACGGGTTCTTGCCGCAGGGGTTCGTCTTCATCTTTACCGCGCAGGGGTTGATCGAGCAGGGGTTGATGGCGCCCTTTTTGTACTGCCTGAGGAGGTCTTTGTAATAGGCGGCCAGGGCGGTCATTTCCACCGAGTCCCAGGCAAGGGGGTCGGTGGCCATGGGGTTTTTCATGCAGTAGTTTATCATCTGGTCGAGGGTGACGATGTCGTTCGGCATGCCAACGTAATGGGGGAAGGGGCCGACCTTGGTGAGGTTGAGCTGAAACCCTTGGATGTGGCAGATCCCGCATGTCAGGCCGGACTTTCCGAGCCGGGGGTCGTTCCAGAGCTTTTTGCCGAGCTTTACCGCCGCGGCCTTGCTCTTGATCCTCTTGGCCCTCAGAGGAGGGTTGGTCGCGCACGGGTTTTTTGCGCAGACGTTCTTCATGGAGCATGGATTTGCGGCACAGGGGTTTTTCATGGCGCAGGGGTTGGACGCCTTCTTTGCCCTGGCTATCTGCGCGCGGCCGGGAGGCTCCGTGGCCACGGCCGCGGAGGCGAAGACAAGGACCGTTACCAGGGCCAGGAGCAGCTTCAAACCTTCTTTCATCGGAACCTCCTTTTTGGCTGATAGCTCGGTGACTGACCCGAAGGTTGTTGTCTCCGTTTTGAAAAGTTTCAAAGAAATCGGTCCTTGGAGGTGTACGGGCGGTGAGTCGGCCGCAAGGGGCCCCCTTCAAGCGCCGTCCTCGCCCCCTCGTCCCCCCGTCCCCCCCGTCCCGTTCTCGTCCTTTGTTCCCGCGGGTGTGATGAACTGCCCCTTGAGGGTCTCGCCCTTTCTAAGGATGATGCACCTGGGCTTCGGCCTTTCGTCCGGCGCCTCTGGAGTGGGGGGCCTGGGGGGGGGATTCCCGGGTTTTTTCATGGCCCGATACTAACAGGACCATGCACAAAAAAATGTAAGGGATCTTACAAAAGATTTTTTAAAGGGAGTTTTCCGTCTCCTGCCCCTTCCCGGCCCCCGCCGCTCCGGCGGAGACAGCAGGCAGAATGAAGTACCTGCCTTCGACGATTATCTCTCCGGCCCGCTTCAGGTTGTTGAGCTCGGTCGTGACGGTCTCCCGCGAGGCGCCGACAAGGCCCGCAAGCTCCTGGTGGGAGAGCCTGATGTCTATCTTTTCCCCTTTCGGCACCGGGGTCCCGTACTGGCCGGCGAGGTCCCGCAGGACCTTCAGGACCCTTGTACGCACGTCCTGGAAGATCATGTCGGCGTAACGGTTTTCGATCCTCCTCAGGCGGAGCCCGATCCACTTGGTAATCGAAAAGGAGAAGCTCGGGCTCTTGCTCACCAGGGCCTCGAACCGGTCCCGGTCGACGGCGCATATGAGGGAGTCCTCGAGGGCCTCGGCGCTCGTCACCCTCTCTTCTTCCCCGCCGAGGGCGAGCTCGCCGAAGATGTCTCCCGCCCGGAGGATATCTATGATGTGCTCCTTGCCGTCCTCCGTGTGGCGGGTTATCTTGATGCCCCCCTTCATCAGTATGTAGATGGTGTTCGAGCGGTCGCCCGCCGTGTAGACGAAGCCGCTTTTCTTGATCCTGACCTGCCTGAGAATGGACGACATCTTTTCCTTCTCCTCGGCCGGGAGCTTGGAAAAGATGTCCGTCGTGCTCAAGTACCAGAGGTCGCAAAGTCTGTTCTCGGTCATATCACGCAGCGCTGCCTTTTATCGTCAGGCGTCTTTCAATACGTCCAGCCCCTCCCCGCCCCCCCCTGCCCGGCAAGAGCCCCTTACTCCACCACGAGGGGATAGTCCGGGGTGGGGTTCAGGGGACAGCTGTAGAGGTACGTCCCTGGGACGAGGTCTATCTCGTAGTCCTTTGTCTCGCCCTCTTTGAGCCCGCCCCCGGAGACCGAAGGCAGCCCGAGCCTTCCGATCCCCTTTCCCCTCACCCAGAAGCCGAGCTCGTAGGGGACGTTTCTGTTTGTGACCCTGAAGATGGTCCTGCCGGGCCTCAGGCGCAGGACCTTGAAGGTCCGCTCGCCGATGGTCTCTCTGTTTATCCGCTTGCAGTCCGCGCCGCTCGTGGACTTGAACTCCCGGGGGTTCTCCTCCGCCTCGATGATGGTGCAGGGCGTCTGGGTAAGCTCTACGATAACCGGCCCAGGGGTCTCTTGCGCGCGGGCCCCGCCGGTGGCGAGGACCACGACCAGGGCCGCAAGGACCGGCACGAGTAACCTTAAAGGCATGACGGCCTCCGCAGGAATAAGGAATTTAATCGTCTTGTTTCGACGTAATAACTATAGCAGTATTTTCCCCGATTACAACCCTGCCGGCTTTAAGGGTGACTTTGCCCCGGGGTAGGGTTAAAATGTTACCGTTTCGTCTTCGGTGCACTCTTCAGGTCCTTTGGAGGTCCTTTCCTGCCATGACGCGAAAGTTGTTGAGCGGCCTTGTTCTGGCGCTGCTTGTAACCCTTGTCCCCCGCCCTTCCCCGGCCGCCGGTGGGGGCCGGGTTTCCGGGGACGCGCCCCATGAGATGGTCTTCGTCGAGGGGGGGTGTTTTGAGATGGGCGACCCCTTGCCCCAGAAAGACCCCTTTGACGGCGACCCTGACGAAAAGCCCCTGCACGAGGTCTGCCTCGATCCCTTCTTCATCGGCAGATACGAGGTCACCGTCGGCGAGTTCAGGCGTTTCGTCGAGGAGACAGGCTACCGGACGGACCCGGAAAGGGAGGGGCTGGGGTGCTTCGTCTTCGACGGAGACGCGGGCTGGCAGCTTCGGAAGGTCCGGTGGAACGCCCACGTCTTTGCCCAGGGAGAAGACCACCCGGTCGTATGCGTAAGCTGGAACGACGCGACGGAGTACGCCCGGTGGCTGAGCCGGAAGGAGGGAAAGACCTTTCGCCTGCCCACCGAGGCGGAGTGGGAGTACGCGGCCAAGAGCAGGGGCAGTATGCCCTGCCGTTACAGCTGGTGCACGGGAAGGCCCTCGGGGAACATCGGCGACGAGGCCCTGAAGAGAAAATTTCCCGGCTGGCCGAGGAAGTTCTGGGAGGGCTACGACGACGGGTACGTCTACACCGCCCCGGTGGGGAGCTTCGCGCCCAACGGGCTCGGCGTCCACGACATGGCGGGCAACGTATGGGAATGGGTGGACGACTGGTACAACGGGGGGTTTTACAGGACGGGCCCCAGGCTCAACCCCCGCGCGCCGAAGACGGACTTCACCAAGGTCCGGCGCGGGGGGGCATGGAGCGAGGACACCAGGCACGTGAGGATTGTCAACCGGAGCCGGAACGTACCGCTCGTGGGCAGGTTCGACCTCGGCTTCAGGCTCGTCATGGAGCCGTAGGGGGCCGGGGGGGGCGGTAAGGGCGGGAAGACAAAAGAGGGCGGTCCCGCCCTCTTTTCATTTGCCCTGTTGCGGCCTCCCGGGCGCGGCCTAAAAATCGACGTCCGACTTGGAGGCTATGAGCGTAACCTCGGAAACGCCCGGGGTCTTCGCAACGTCGCTCGAAAAGGTCTCGCTAGTGACGTCTTCCTTTAGGATTATGTCGTAGGTGATGGTGATGTACCTGCCGTCCCCCGAGGGCTCCACGTGCAGGAGGTTGGACCTCCTGGCGAACCTGTTTATGACATCCACATACCCCTCGCCCTCGCCGGCGTCGCGGTCGAAGAGGAAGCGAAGGATGAACTCGCTCTTGTAGAGGGCCCCGAAGTTCGTCTTGTGGAGCACGACGGCGAGGATGGATATCAGCAGCGCCGCAGCGACGGCTATGAAGTAGTTGCTCGTGCCCGCGGCCATGCCCACGGCGAGGGCGAAGAATACGAAGGCCGTGTCCTTGGTGTCCTTTACGACGGTGCGGAAACGTATGATGCTCAAGGCCCCCACCAGGGCGAAGGCCCTGGCCAGCGAGTTGCCGATTATCATCATCACCGTGGAGACTATGGCGCTTACGTAGATGAGGGTCAGGACGAAGGACTGTGAATAGGAAAGCCCCTTGTGTGTGTACCTGTAGACAAGGGCCACGATAACGCCGAGGGCGATGGCGAGACAGATGTTGGCCACAATCGCCACGGGCGAATAGATGAAGAACTCTCCAAGCTCAAAAAGCGATTTCGTATCCATTCCTCTCCTCTGATAATGATGAACAATTACGGAGCCTTTGCGGGGACCCCGGCCCCGCGTCCTCTTCCTACTCGAGGTTTTGGGCCTTTCCGAGCTGCTCCATGGACCGGCAGTACTTGGAGACCGACACCCTCCTGAGCTCATAGGACTGGATGAGGCGGTGGAACCAGCTCGGGATGTGTCTGCCGAACTTCACCTCCACTATACTGTAACCGGGCAGAAAAATCCTCCGTCTATCCACCGGCCCCGAAAAGAGCGTCTTCGTATAAGTCGATTCGAGGGCGTCGTCGAAGGTGATGCGGAAGTCCGGGGCGTATCTGGATACATAGGGCCTCCGCTCGTAGTCCACCAGGGCCGTGGGCCGGAGCCTCATCCTGAAGCAGTCGAAGAGGAAGCCCTGGATGACCTCGCTCTGGTCGACGATGTCTATGAGCCCCTCGACGAACTCCCGGTGGGAGTGTTCGAGCCTGTCCACAAAGGACCTCGCTATGGGGGTGCGGTGCTTGTAGACGAGGGCGTTGTAGCGGCCCTTCACCTCAAGGAAGAATACGCACTCCTCCGTGCGGTCGTCCGTGTAGGTGCGTATCCTGTACTTGCGTCTCACCATAACCCCGTCGGTCTTCTCGTAGTAGTTCGTCAGCACGTCGTCGTCGAAGTACAGCGAGCGGACGAAGTACTTCTGGCGGCGCCTGGCGCTCACGTAGGGGTCGAGCGCCATGAAGTAACGCAGTTCTCTTTCGAGCTCCTCCTTCCGCTTCGTCGGGAGGATGTACTTGAACTCGAAGCGTGAGAAGTGGAGCTTAGCTTTCATCTCCTGCAAGTCCCCTTACCTTCGGGTCGATCCGTTCCATGTAGGGCCGCACGAGTCCGCGGGCCTCTTCGGCGTCGTCGCCTCCAAAGGGTTCTCCGGTGCGCGCCCTCTCCCTCAAGTCCGAGTCCACAGTGGCGTCGAGGCGTATCCGTTTTTTCTTCCTGCCCGGCGCGCCCGCCAGGTACGTATCATAGACGCTTACCAGCGAGTCGCCGTCGGCCGTCAGGGTCGGGGCGGGCCCGGAGAGCCGGGACTTGTAGACGAAGACCGCGCCCCCCGTGCCGTACTGCCAGTTCTTTTTGTAGGCGTCCATGGTCAGGCGGTTGCCCGTAAACTCCGTGTTATAGAGGACGGCCCGCGAGCCGTCCTTCGATTGCAGGCCTATCTCGTTATCGTCAAACCGGGTGTTCCAGACGAATACCCGTGAACCCTCGCCGACAGAAATCCCCTTGTCGCCCGACCCGGTCATGGAGGAGCCGAGGACCGCCACATCGCTGCTCATGAGGTCGAGCGCGTCGTTGCCGCTTGCGGCAAAGCGCGAGTCCTCGACCGTCCCTGTTACGTAGTCGAAGTCCACGGCGTCGGCGACCGCGCCGGAAAAGTCGCTCCCCCGGATCTCAACCCCGGAGTAGACGGCGTGGACCATGTCGTCCACGAGATGGTTATCGGCGAATGCGCAGTTCTCTATTTCAACGCCTCTGACGTCGTGTATGGAGAGCATGGCCGAGTAATCGACGTATCCGCGGCGGAGCCCGCTGCCGCCTCTCATCGTGCAGTTTCTGAGAACCGAGCCGTCGGCCCCGCGCCCCGTCAGGACGACCGCCCCCCAGGGGGGCTGGTCCCCGGACGCCGGGATGAACCTTACAGGGGCGCCGGGCCTGCCCTCTGCGATGAGCCTGCCGGCTACGACGAGCGACGCCCCCGGGGCGAAGCGCACCGTGGCGCCGGGCTTCATGACGAGGTTGCCCGTAACCTCGCGCACCCCTTTAATCGTAACGTCGCCCTCCCATACCGCCGCGGCGGGCGGGGCGGCCACCGGCGCCGGGTAGAAATTACCGTCCAGGGGGAAGAGCCCCGGCCCCTCTTCACGGGGCAGGTCCACACCCTTTCCATCGGCGTAACCGGCCCTTACCCTTAGTATTTTTCTCCCCCGGAGGGCGTCCGACCGGAGCCAGTACGTAGCCGGCCTCAGGCGCGCGTCCCTGATAATAAGGGGGTCCGCTCCGACCTTTACGGCCATCTCCCTTGCCGCGAAAAGGGGGACGGCCACCTTGATGACGCGCCCGGCGGCCGAGCTGAAGGGGGTCAGGTCCCGTGAGCGTACACTGCCGCCGGCGATATATTCCAGCTTCACGGCCCCCGGGGCCCCGGCGTCCCGGGCAAGCTCCACCTCGAGGGATTTTAGAGGCATGAAGCCCTTTACGTTCACCTGCAATCTCCCCTCCCGCGGGTCGAAGTCCCAGGAGGCCTCGGGAGGCGTTTCGAGGTAGGCGGACCTCACCACGGCCAGGACCTCGCGCACCCCTTCCTTAAAACGGGCGATCTCCCGGAGCACGTCGTCGGGGCCGAGGAGGTAGGAAGAGCCGAAGTGGAGGTGCCTGTCCCTTGAGATGGAGGCCTCGAGGTCCGAGGTGTCCTCGAGGAGCCTCATGATATACTCTCCGCCGCCTTCGGTGAAGAACTCTTCCACGGCGTCGTGCTTCGCCTTGAGGAACCTGTGGTCCCTGTGGAGCCTTTCAAGGGCGATATTCGTTATGATGTCGAACCTGTTCGTCTGCGCGGCGACCCACTTGACGTAACCGGCGACGTCCCAGCCGAGCGGGTCCCATACCACGGGGTAGAACCTTCCGCGGGCCGGGTCGAAGTAGAGCCTCCAGTTGTGCATCGCGTCGATGTGCACGGTTTGGCAGATGGTCATGAAGGCCGCGAGCCTCGCCCACGAGTCCAGGTCTATGAGCCCCATGACCCGGTCCATATCCTCGTTATAGAGGGCCCTGGTCAGCTCTTTGAGGGGTTCGTTCCACTCGGGGGGGTGGTTGTTGTTTACCGCGGCCTTGGTCCAGAACCCAGGGTTCGAGAAGACCTCCCTCGGCATGCCCGGAAAGGAGTCCCTACCCACGATCTCGCCGACGAAGAGGTCGCCGGGCATCCTCCCCCTTCTTCTCAGGAACTGCTCGTTCGGCTGCTCGACGAAGAGCTCGACGCCCATGTACTTTCCGTTTATGTGCGTCTCCACGAGCTTCGGGGCCGGGGCCATGAGCCCGAGCCTTGCCGCGAGCTCGTAGGAGAGGTAGTTGTTGAGGATGAAGGGGGCCTTGGGGACGATGAGGTTTATGTGGCGGATGCCCTCATAGAGTTTTTTCTTTTTTGTCTTTACGCGAAGCGATTTTTTCCGGCCGCTCCAGTGGTATGAGAAGTCCCCCCTGTACCTCACGCTGACGCCCCCTATCTCCCCGTCCGGGTAGAGGAGCTTTCCGTCGACGTAGCTCCGTCCGGAGTAGGGCAGGTCGGAGTCGAGCCTTTTAAGGTCGGCCTCCCGGACGAATAGGTGGACCTTTGGCAGCCCCTTTTTCCTTACCCAGCCTCCGGGGAGCATGAGCCCCTTGAAGCCGTTGACCAGAAGGCCCGCCTGGAGGACGCCGAGGTCCTTGAGCCTCAAGTCCATGGTGGGGATGTAGTGGACCTTGAAGGCGTAATACATCCTTGCCGTGGATGCGGCCCAGAGGCAGAAGACCACGGCCACGGGCAGGGTCACGAGCCAGCTCCACCGCCAGCACTTCCTTGCGTATGTCCCGAGCCTGCCTCTCTCTTTCATCGGTCAGGCGCCCTTCAGTATGCGGTTAAGGGCCGGGGAAAGGGTCGGCCTGAATGAGGCCCGGACCTCGAAGGCCTTGATTTCCATGTCCGTGAGCCCGGGGGCAAGGGCCATGTAGAGCTGCGGCCTCGGGCCCGTAACGGCGAACCCCGCGGGGCCGGTCCTCTCCATATCGGCCAGCCTGTATTCCGTGAGAGCGGGGTTCAGCTCCCTCCTCCCCCCGGGGGTGACCACGGTAAGGCCATGGACGGTCATCTCCACGTCCATCACGCTCGAAAACGTGAGGACCACGGCGGCGACCCCTTTCTGCCGCACGGGGAAGACAAAGGACCGCTCCCCGCCGGTCAGGGCCGCTGAAGGCAGGCTCGAGGCGCGCGCGGGCGTGGGGTTGGGCCCGGCCTTGATGTAATGGAGCGCCAGGGAGCCCGCGCGGTTCGCCGCGAGGTAGTCTTCGAGGACGGCCCGGGCCTGGTCTGTACGGGACCCCTTGTAGAGCGTTTCGGCGAGCGCGGAGGCGGCCTCCAGGGACTGGGGAGCGATCCTGCGGGCCCTTTCAAGGGCGGCGACGGCGCCCGCGGTGTCGCCCCTGTCGAGGAGCCGGTAGGCGAGCGTGAGGTGAAAGCGGTAGTTGTTGGGGTCGAAGGCGACGAGCCTTCGAGAGAGCTCGAGCGCCCTTTTACCGTCGCCCCTGTCGTTATATATCCCTATGAGGGCCTCGGCCGCCGCTGGCCAGGCGTTGGCCAGGCGGTCCTGCTTTCTCACCGTGCCCATGCGGGCGACGAGCGCTTCGAGCGCCCTTTCGGCCTTCTCGGTTTCGCCGTTTTTGAGGAGGGCCGCCGCGCGGCCGTACTCAGAGGTATAGGACTCCACGTAGGCGCCGAAGAGCAGGTCGTCGAGCCGGTCCACCGCCCCGGGACGCCACGTCCAGACGATAAGCGTGGCCACGGCCACGGCGGCGACGGCGAGGAGCGTTGTGCGGGCGAGGTCGCCGCTGATGGAGATGAGCCTTCTGGTCTTCCTCATTGGTTGGTATTATAACAAAAAGGCCCGGCAGGGTTCTATCTATTCTCCCCCCGGGCGAAAATCCCCAGCCTTCATCCCCTCCCGTCAGGGAAGCGGAGACTTTTCTGCACCCGAACAAGAGGTCGGATAAAAACAGAAGGGACTGAACACGTGGTGTTCAGCCCCTTATCGCGACCCCTTGACTTTTGCTACAGCGCCAATGGCTCTAACCATCGGTTTTCTTTTGCCTACTTTTCTTTTTTCCAAAAGAAAAGCAGGTGGTGGGCGGTACTGGGTTCGAACCAGTGACTTCCACCGTGTGAAGGTGGCACTCTACCGCTGAGTTAACCGCCCCGCGCAAAAGAGTAGAGAGGAAAATGATATATAAAGAGCCGCCCGAAGTCAACTATTACCTTGATGGAAAAGGCCCGTGAGGGTATGATATTTGGATGAGGATTTTGGGCCTCGACCTCGGAAAAAAGACCATCGGAGTCGCCGTAAGCGACGAGGCAGGCCTGACGGCGCTCCCCGTCAGGACCATAAAGAGGACAAACTACAGGGCGGACATCGAGGAGATATCGAGGCTTGTCGCCGAGTACGAGGCCGGCGAGATAGTCGTGGGGCTTCCTGTGAAGATGGACGGCACCTTCGGCGATATGGCCGTGATGGTCCTGAAGTTCATCGAAAAGCTCAAGGAGAAGACGGAGCTGTCGGTACGGACCTGGGACGAGAGGCTTTCGACCGTGGCCGTCACTCGCGTGCTCCTCGAAGGGGACGTCTCGCGGGCAAGGCGCAAAGAGGTCGTCGACAAGCTCGCCGCCGCCTATATCCTGCAGGGATACCTCGACAGCCGCAGCCGGGGCGGATGAACCTCCCCCCTTCGGCCGCACCGCCGGCCCGGCCCGCCCCGGGCCGCTGCCGGATAAAGTCCTTTTCCGAACCGGCCGAAATATTCAGGGGACGTCCGGAGGCCTGATTATGCGTAAACGCGTTGAAATGATAGCTGTGCTTGCCGCCGGGCTCCTTGCCGTCCTGGCCGCGCACTTCCACTTCGTCTTTTTCACACCCCCGACCTTTTCCGGCCCGGGCGAGACCCGTATAATCGACATACCGCAGGGCACGAGCTTCAGGGTGATCGCCGAGTCCCTGGAGCGTAACGGCGTGGTAAGAGACTCCCAGGACTTCCTCTTCGCCGCAAGGCTCCTGGGCGCCCAGAAAAAGGTAAGGGCCGGGGAGTACGAGTTCACCACCACCATGACCCCCCTTGCGGTCCTCCGTGCGCTCGTAAAAGGCAAGGTCCGGCGGTACTTCGTCACCATCCCCGAAGGCTACAGCGCCGCCGATATCGCGGCCCTGCTCGAAGGCGAAGGCCTCGCCGACGCCGGCGAGTTCATGGCAAGGGTGCGGGACCGGTCCGCCGCCGCCTCTTTCGGGCTCAAGGGCGATAGCCTTGAGGGTTATCTATTCCCGGACAGCTATCAGTTCACCCGCGGGATGGGCGCCGAAGGGGTTATCCGCGCCATGGTGGAGAGGTTCAGGTCCGTTTACTACCCGGAGCTCGACGAGATGGCCCGGGCCAGGGGGATGGGCCTTGAAAAGGTCGTCACCATCGCGTCGATAATAGAGAAGGAGACCGGGGACCCCTCGGAAAGGAGGCTCATATCCGCCGTCCTGCACAACAGGCTCCGAAAGAGGATAAGGCTTCAGAGCGACCCCACGGTCATCTACGGCATCAAGGACTTCGACGGGAACCTGACGAGGGCCCACCTCGCCGCCAGAACTCCCTACAACACCTACACCAGGTACGGCCTGCCCCCAGGGCCCATAGCGAGCCCCGGCAGGGCTTCGCTCGAAGCGGCCATAAACCCCGCCGACGAGGACTACCTCTACTTCGTCTCCAGAAACGACGGCACCCACTACTTCTCGAGGACGCTCGCCGAGCACAACAGGGCGGTCACGAAGTACCAGAAAAAGCGCCGGGCCTCCACTGGCCGTTCCTCCGGAAAGAGGTAACTATCGGTCCCGCGAGGGCGGGGGGGCAGGGGGGGGCAGGGGGTCAGTCCGCGTATATAACGCCCTCAAAGCCGCTTGAGCGCACGACGCGCCCCCTGGAGTCGACTATCACGCCCTCCACGCCCGGCAGCCTTTCTATAAGCCCCATCCCGGCCTTTGGGCCCATGACGAAGACAGCCGTTGAGAGCGCGTCGGCCCGGGTCGGGTCCTCGGCGACTATGGTAACGCTCCGGGCGCCGCGGGCGGGCATGCCCGTGGCCGGGTCGAGGATGTGATGGTACCTCACGCCGTCTTTTATGAAAAACCTCTCGTAATCCCCTGACGTGGTCACGGCCCCGCTGGTAACAAAGGCCTCGCCGAGGAGCTTGTCCGCCTTTCTCGGGTGCCTTATCCCTATCTTGAAGGGCCTTGGCCTCCCCGCGGTCTGAAAGACCGTCAGATCGCCGCCCGCCTTTACGATGCCCCGGGTTACCCCCCCCGCCTTGAGCTTTTCGATCGCCCTGGCGACGATGTAGCCCTTGGCGACCCCCCCGAGGTTCAAGGCCCGTCCGGGCCCTGTAAGCTCCACGGTGGATGCGCCTTCATCCACCCGTATGCGTGTGTAGTCCACCAGGGGCAGGAGCCGGGTCAGTTCTTCTTCAGAGGGCACCTTACCCGACTCCCCCGACCAGCCCCACACCCCGGCGAGCGCCCCTATGGTGGGGTCGAAGGCGCCCCCCGAAAGCTCGGCTATCTCAAGGGCCTTCAAAACGACCTCGACGACCTCCGGCGCCACCCTGACAGGGCCGCCCCCCCCGCCCCCCCCGCCCCCCCCGGCGTTTGAGATGCGGGTTACATCGCTCGTGGGGCTGTAGCTGCTGAGCAGCCCCTCGAGGCGGGCTATTTCGGCAAAGCCCGCCTCGGCGGCGTCGTCGAACCGGTCGGCCGCCCCGTCCATCAGGGTGAACTCCACGAGGGTGCCCATGAGGTCGCGGGTGTAGACCACGCCGGTCCGCTCTTTTTTCACGACCAAGGGGACGGCGAGGATGACGAATACTACGGCGGCGACTATTATATAGGCTATGAGGCTTTTTTGTCTTGCGCGGGCGCTGTCTGCCATGGGAACACCGGGACGGCATGGAAAGACCAAACCGGGCGGTCCTTGAAGCCCGGACCTGCCCGGTTTGATAAAAAGCACAGTATAATCAACTGGTTAGGCTGGTGGTCGGCAGGTCTCTCTAAAACTCATCGTCCTCGTTCTCTGACTTTTCGATCCCGAGGCCGGTCTCCTCGTCGAACCTCCCCTTTATCTTCAGCTCCCTTTCGAGCCGTGACTGGCACTCCACGCAGACGCGGGTGAAGGGAAGCGCCTTGAGGCGCCCCTGCTCCACGGGTTCGCCGCATTCCTCGCACTCCCCGTAGGTGCCGTCGTCGATCCTTTCAAGGGCCCTCTCTATCTCGCCGAGTTTTTTCCGGTCGCGGTCTCCGAGGGTGAGGGCGAGGTCCCTTTCGCGCTCAGAGCTGGCGATGTCGTAGATGTCGCCCATCTCCGGCTTGAGCACGGTGGACTCGCTCCTCGCTTTCTGGGAGACCCCGCTGAGGATCCGCGCCTTGGCCTCGAGAAGGGTCGCGGTCATCTCTTTTTTAAAGGAAGCCTTGCTCTGCGCCCTGGGCCTTGCGGCCTTCCTGGCCGCCGGTTTTTTCGCGGCGGCGGTCTTCTTTGCGGGAGCCGCCTTCTTTACGGCTGAGGCGGCCGCGCCGGAAGCCTTCCTGGCGGCGGCGGTTTTTCCTTTGGCGGCGGTCTTCTTCGCCGCGGTCTTCTTTGTCGGCATGGCCTTTTCTTCTTCTTTCTTCAGAGTCTTTGCGCGGCCCCGGGCCGCGGTTTTTTTTGTCCCGGTTTTAGGCACAGGTGTGAAGTATACATTTTTTGAAAATATTGTCAATCTCATTTTGGATTTTTCCCGTGTAATCAAGGTGTTAGCCTTGAGCGGCCCCTTTTTGCAGGAGCCACGACCGGGGCCTTCCCAGTGCACAACCGCCTAAATGTATTGAACTTTTCCCCGGCATGCTATAATATATCCTTTCAACCGGCATGTTCGCCATGTTCCACGTGGAACATGGCGAGGGCGGGCGGGGATGGTCAGGAGGTAATGGCGATTTGACGGCGCGACGGGCAGGGTACGACTGCATAATCATAGGCGGCGGACATGCCGGGTGCGAGGCGGCCCTGGCCGCGGCTCGCATGGGCCGCAGGACGGTCATGGTCACCATGAACCTCGAGACCATCGGCCAGATGTCCTGCAACCCGGCTATCGGGGGCGTGGCCAAGGGCCACCTCGTAAGAGAGATAGACGCCCTCGGCGGAGAGATGGCCCGGGCCATAGACGAGACGGCCATCCAGTTCAGGACGCTCAATGCCAGCAAGGGGCCGGCCGTAAGGGCCACGAGGGCCCAGGCGGACAGGTCCTTGTACCGGCGGAGGATGAGGGCGGCCCTTGAGGCGGCCGAGGGGTTGAGCCTGCTTCAGGGCACGGTGGAGGCGCTCGTCGTCGAGCCCGGGCCCGGCAAGGGTGGCAAGGGCGGCGGAGCGGCCGCCCGCGTGCGAGGGGTAAGGCTTGCCACGGGCGAGGTCCTTGCGGCCGGGACCGTCGTGGTGACCACCGGGACCTTCCTCAGAGGGCTCATGCACATCGGGCTCAAAAGCCGCCCCGGGGGCAGGGAAGGGGACGAGGCCTCGACCGGCCTTTCGGACTCGCTCCGCGCCCTCGGCCTCCGCATGGGCCGCATGAAGACCGGGACCTGCCCGCGCCTCGACACGAGGACCATAGATTATTCGAGGGTGGAGGTCCAGCCCCTCCAGCCGAGGGATATGCTGAGGCCCTTTTCCTTCTCGTCGCCCCCCATAGACGGCGAGATGCTCCCCTGCCACATGACGTACACCAACCCCCGGACCCACAGGGTCATAACCGACAACCTCGACCGCTCCCCGCTCTACGGCTCCACCAGGGTGATAGAGGGCGCGGGCCCCCGGTACTGTCCCTCCATAGAGGACAAGGTGGTGAGGTTCGCAGGCCGCGACCGCCACCACGTATTCCTCGAGCCCGAGGGGTTCGACACCGTGGAGGTCTACCCGAACGGGCTCTCCACCTCTCTGCCGCCGGACGTGCAGCTGGAGTTCCTCCGCACCATAGAGGGGCTCGAGGAGGTCGAGATGGCCAGGGCCGGCTACGCCATAGAGTACGACTACGCGGACCCGACCCAGCTCGCCAGGAGCCTTGAGGTGAAGTCCGTGGAGGGGCTCTTCCTCGCGGGCCAGATAAACGGCACCTCCGGGTACGAGGAGGCCGCGGCCCAGGGCCTCATGGCCGGCATAAACGCCGCGCTGAAGGCGGGCGGCGGCGGACCCCTCGTCCTCGACAGGTCCGAGGCCTACATAGGGGTGCTCATAGACGACCTGGTAACGCGCGGGACAAGCGAGCCCTACAGGATGTTCACGTCGAGGGCCGAGCACAGGCTGATACTGCGCGAGGACAACGCCGCGCTCCGCCTGATGGAGAAGGGTTATTCGGCGGGCCTCGTAAGGGAGGGCGAATACCGAAGGCTCCTCGATTACAGGCGGGCCCTCGACCGGGTCTTCGAGTTCCTCGAAAGGCGGGTAAACCCCACCCCCGGGGTCAACCGCTTGCTCGTCTCGCTCGGGCTCGGCGAGCTGAAGAGGCCGGCTACCTTAAAGGAGGTCCTCCGGCGCCCCGGGGCGGGGATCCGCGCCGTATACGCCCTCGTCGGCAGGCCCTGCGACCTCGCGCGCGACATAGCCGAGGCGGCGGAGATAGAGGTCAAGTACGAGGGCTACATCAAAAGGCAGCTCGACGAGGCGGAAAGGTGCCGCCGCATGGAGGGCTTGAGGATACCCGAGGGGTTTTTTTACGGCGACATACCGGGCCTGTCGGTGGAGGCCAGGGAGAAGCTCAGCTCCGCGCGCCCGGAGTCGGTAGGCCAGGCGGGGAGGATATCCGGCGTCACGCCGGCCGCCCTCTCCATACTCATGGTCCACATGAAGAGGCTCGGCGCCCTGTAGGCGGCCGCGTGTTCCACGTGGAACATCCCCGGCGCTGCGGCGGCCGGATCAGAGCGCGTGTTCCACGTGGAACACCGTGAGAGGGCGGCGGTATGGACAGAGGGCTTGAAAGGGTGCTCATAGACGGGGCCGAAGGGCTCGGCGCAGGGCTCGACTCCGCCGCCCTGGAGCGCTTTTCCATCTACCTCGAAGAACTGGAGGCCTGGAACAGGCGGATGAGCCTCACGTCCATAACCGGCGAGAGGGATATCGTCATAAAGCACTTCCTCGACTCGCTTACGCCCATCAAGTTCATCGAAGGGGCGGACTCCGTGCTCGACATCGGCGCCGGGGCCGGGTTCCCCGGGCTGCCCATGAAGATAGCCCGCCCCGGGCTGAGGGTGGTCCTCGTCGACTCCGTGGCGAAGAAGGTCCACTTCATGCGGCACATCATACGGAGGCTCTCCCTGGCCGGGGACGGAGGGGCCGAGGCCGTACACTCGAGGGCCGAAGACCCGGCGCTCGTCGAGAGATACGCCTCGAACTTTGCCTGCGTCATATCGAGGGCCTTTACCGACCTCGGAGAGTTCGTCTCCCTGGCGCTGCCCTACGCGAGGCCCGGCGGCGTCATCGTGGCGATGAAGGGGCCGGGCGTGGCCCGGGAGCTCGGCGCCTTCGAGGATGCGCCTCGTGAGGCCGCGGCCGGCGTGGAGCCCCCGGCCACACGCCTCGTCGAGTGCTGCGGGAGGCGCACCACGCTGGTGGTCTTCAGGAAGAGGGCCGCCTGAGGCCCCCTGAGGGGCGCTTCCGGGGGCGGGAGCGGCGCCCTCTTCCTTTTCAAGACAAGCCGCCGTATCGCCCCGTTTTTTTCTTTGAAAATCTTTCAAAATATGTGGTATCCTCAATAGGATATGGCCAGGATTATCTCGGTGGCAAACCAGAAGGGAGGCGTGGGCAAGACCACTACTGCGGTCAACCTCGCCGCGTCCATCGCCGTCGCCGAACGGAAGGTCCTCCTCGTGGACTTCGACCCGCAGGGCAACGCCACAAGCGGGGTGGGACTTGAGAAGAACGGCGCCGGGGTATACCAGGCCATTATAGGCCAGGCCGGGACGAGGGGCCTTCTGAAGGACACGGAGCTCCGCTTTCTGAAGGTGCTGCCGTCGTCCATAGACCTCATAGGCGCCGAGGTGGAGCTCATAGAGGACTCTTCAAGGGAGTTCAGGCTCAAGGAGTGTCTCGCCGAGATAGCCGGTTACTTCGACTATGTCTTCATCGACTGCCCGCCGTCGCTGAGCCTCCTTACCGTGAACGCGCTCGTCGCTTCCGACTCGGTCCTGGTGCCGCTTCAGTGCGAATACTACGCCCTCGAGGGCATAAGCCAGATATCGAGGACGATAGGTCTCATAAAGGGCGGGCTCAACCCCGGCCTGGAGGTCGAGGGGATAGTGCTCACCATGTTCGACTCGAGGAACAACCTCGCCCGCCAGGTCGTCGAAGAGGTGAGAGGCCACTTCGGGGAAAAGGCCTTCGAGACCGTCATACCGAGAAACGTCCGGCTCAGCGAGTCTCCGTCCTTCGGCAAGCCCATAATACTCTATGACATCCAGTCGAAGGGGGCGGTAAGCTACCTGGAGCTCGCCAGGGAGTTGATGCTCAAGGTAGAGGCCCAGGCCTGTTAGCCACGGGGCCACGGGGGGTGCAGGGGGTGCGGTGGGGCCGGGAGTGCGGCAGGGGGGCGGGGTGCGGTGTTGGTAAAATATTATAATAAAATCAAATAGTTACAGGGACACGTATGCTCAGCAAGAAGAAAAAGGTTCTCGGCAGGGGGCTCGGGGCCCTCATAGGCTCGCCCGGGCCGGCCACGGCCGGGGGCGCGGCGAGCGGCGGGGCGAAGGAGCCGGAGGCGGCCGGCAGGTTCTTTCTCTGCCCCCTCGGGGAGATCGCCCCGGGCGCAGGTCAGCCGAGAAAGCGCTTCGATGAAAGGGCCTTGACCGAGCTCGCCGGCTCCATACGCGCCAACGGCGTCATCGAGCCCCTCATCGTCAGGAGGGTCGGCGGCTCTTTCGAGCTGATAGCCGGGGAGAGAAGGTTGAGGGCGGCGGGCATGGCCGGGCTCGCCGAGGTCCCGGTGGTCGTCACCGACGCCACGGACGAGGAGTCCCTCGAATTCGCCATAATAGAGAACATCCAGCGCGAGGACCTGAACGCCATCGAGGAGGCCGAGGCGTACCGTTCGCTCATGGACTTCGGTCTTTCGCAGGAGGAGGTCGCCCGGCGCGTCGGAAAGGACCGGACTACGGTCGCCAACTATCTGAGGCTCCTGAAACTCCCCCTCGAGATAAAGGAAGAGATAGTTGGCGGCGTCATAACCATGGGTCACGCCAGGGCCATCCTCTCGCTCGACGGACGCGCCGCCCAGACAGAGCTATGCAGGCGGGTCATCTCCCGCGGGCTCTCGGTAAGGGAGACGGAAAGGCTCGCAGGAGAAAGGGCGGCAAAGGCCGGGAGCGGCGGCAAGAGGCAGGCAGCCGCCGCCCTCGACCCCGACCTCGCATCGGTCGAGGCCGAGCTTCGGGACATCTTCGGCACCCGGGTCACCTTAAAGGAGAGGGGCGGCAAAGGAAAGATTGAGATTTCCTTTTACTCCGCCGAAGAGAGGGAGAGGGTGATCGATATCATCAGGTCCCTTGCGGACTGAAAAGGTCCGCCCCGATATAAACGAAGTCAACTCAACCCGGGAGAAGGAGATGTTCGGTAAAGACAAGGACGAAAAGACCTCCACCGCCATCGTCGGGTTCATAGGGCCCGGCATGAGGGTCGACGGAAGGGTCGTATTCGAGCATACCGTCAGGGTCGAAGGCGAGGTCAAAGGCGAGATTACTGGCAACGGGACACTCGTCGTCGGCGAGGGGGCTACGATCGAGGCGGAGGTCAAGGCTGACACCGCCATAATCACCGGCACGGTAACCGGGGTGATAGAGGCGGCCACGCGCGTGGAGATAAAGGCCCCGGGCAGGGTCACCGGCGAGGTCCGCACCCCGAACCTCATAATCGGCGACGGCGCGGTCTTCGAGGGCAACTCGGTGGTGCTGAAAAAGTCCACGCCCGCCAGGCCTTTCGAGATAAACTTCGCCGCAGAGGAGGAGGCCGCCTCCGGGCCGGAGGCCGAGGAGGCCGTGGCCGGCGAGCCCGCTGGCGGTGAGTCGGTAAGGCGGGGTTTCTTCCGCGGCTCGGGCTGAGGCGGCCGGGCCTTCGGTCCCTTGAGACGGGCATATACTGCAAAGGAGCGTTCCCGTAAGATGGAAAAAGCAAAAAAGATATGGATGGACGGAGCCCTCGTCGACTGGGATTCGGCCACGGTCCATGTCCTGACCCACACGCTGCACTACGGGCTCGGCGTCTTCGAGGGCATAAGGTGTTACGCCACCGAGTCCGGACGCGGCGCGGTCTTCAGGCTCGCCGAGCACACGGAGAGGCTCTTCGCCTCGGCCCACATCGCCGAGATCGAGATACCCTTCACCCGTGAGGAGATAAACTCCGCCATAGTCGAAACCCTCAAGGCCAACGGCCTTGCCGAGGGTTACATCCGCCCGCTCGTCTACCTCGGCGACGGGGGCATGGGTCTATTCCCCGTGGGCAACCCGGTGAGGGTCTCCGTAGCCGCCTGGAACTGGGGCGCATACCTCGGAGAGGAAGGGCTTCGAAACGGAATAAGGACGAAGGTATCCTCCTACTCGCGGCACCACGTAAACTCCGCCATGACCAAAGCGAAGCTCGTCGGCAACTACGTCAACTCCATCCTCGCCAAGCGCGAGGTCAAGGCCGGAGGCTACGACGAGGCCATACTCCTGGACACGGAGGGTTACGTGGCCGAGGGGAGCGGCGAGAACATATTTATCGTAAGGGACGGGGTCATGAAGACCACCCCCCTTACCTCCGTCCTGCAGGGGATCACCCGTGATTCCGTCATTAAGATTGCCCGCGACAAGGGGCTCGAGGTCGCCGAGGAGAGGTTCACCCGGGATGAGCTCTACATCGCGGACGAGGCCTTTTTCACCGGCACTGCCGCCGAGATAACCCCGATCCGCGAGGTGGACGGACGCGCCGTCGGCCCTGGACGCCCCGGTCCTGTTACCGGGGGCATTCAGGAGAAGTTCTTTGATATCGTGAAGGGAAAGGACAAGGCCTACGAGGGCTGGCTGAGCTATCTTTAGCTGCATCCGCCCCCCGACCCCCCCAGGGGCGCCATGGCCCCACCGCTGCCACACGGCCGCCCGCCGGCCCGAGGACCTTCGCGTCCCGAACCCCTCCCGAGGAAAATGGAGGCGACCAACCCCAATGCGCCGTGACACCGAAAGATGAAAAGAAGGCTTAGAGAAGAGTCGGTTATCTTTATAAGCGTTTTGAAGTGGCTTATCCTGGCCAGCTTCATCGGTGTCATAGGCGGGGTCTCGACAACGGTCTTCGTAACGGCCCTCAACTACGGCACCGGGCTCCACCGGTACCCCTACTTCTTCCTTCTGCTGCCGGTGGGGCTTCTCGTAAACAGGTGGGCCTTCCGTAAATGGCTGCCGAGCGACATGGGCTGCGGCACCCAGGCGGTAATAGATAACATCCACAAGTACTCCGGCAAGATGAAGGCGCGGGAAGTGCCCATGGAGTTTTTGGGGACCC
>JBHHVK010000003.1:0-33414 GCA_046754205.1 Thermodesulfobacteriota bacterium | reverse complement strand
CCTTTACGACGAAGCCCTCGGCCCAGGGTCTGCGGCTCTCGATGTCCTCGTCGTTTACCCCGTAGTTGCCCTGCTGGCTGTAAGTCATCAAGACGATCTGGCCCCTGTAGGAGGGGTCGGTCAAGACCTCCTGGTAGCCGGTCATGGAGGTGTTGAAGACAAGCTCCGAGACGGTCTCCCCCTCGGCGCCTATGGAGAGCCCCTCGAAGACGTTTCCGTCGGCAAGGGCGAGGACAGCTTTTTTCAATTCGTCATCCGTTATTTTGCTGGTTTCTCGGTCAGTTATACAATAAGTATCACAATCCTTGTCATCCTGCCATACCCCATTTACATCAGGCCCGGTAGACCACCTCTCCCCGGCAGATGGTCATCTCGACCCTGCCCTTCATGGTCTTGCCGGCCCAGGGGGTGTTCTTCGACCTCGACCGGAGCTTTTCGGGGTCCACGGTCCAGCGGCGCTCCGGGTCCACGATGGCGATGTCGGCGGAGCTGCCCACGCGGAGCGTGCCGTGATCGAGGCCGAGAAGACGCGCGGGCTTGACGGTCATGGCGGCCACCGCCTCGCAGAGGCCGATTACCCCCTCTTCGACGAGCCCGTAGACGAGCGGGAAGGCGGTCTCGAGCCCGATTATGCCGTTGGCCGCCGCGTCGAACTCCACGTCCTTTTCTATGACGGAATGGGGCGCGTGGTCCGTGGCCACGCAGTCTATGGTGCCGTCGGCGAGCCCGCCTGTTACGGCCTCCACGTCGTCGCGCGACCTCAGGGGCGGGTTCATCCTCGCGTTGGTGTCATAGCCGTCCACGGCCTCGTCGGTGAGCGTAAGGTGATGGGGCGTGGCCTCCGCAGTGACCTTCACCCCCCTGGCCTTTGCGGCCCTTATTATCTCCACCGAGCCGCGGGTCGAGACGTGGGCTACGTGGAGCCTCGCGCCCGCAAGCTCGGCGAGCATTACGTCGCGGGCGACCATGGCGTCCTCGGCCGCGTTGGGTACGCCCGTAAGGCCGAGCCTCGTGGATACGACGCCCTCGTTCATCACCCCGGCGCCGGCGAACCCGGCGTCCTCGGCGTGGGTTATGACGACGAGGCCCAGGGCCTTCGAGTACTCGAGGGCCCTGCGCATGAGGGCCGGGTCCATGACGGGCCTGCCGTCGTCCGAGACGGCGACACAGCCCGCCTCCTTCAGGTCCGCCATCTCGGTGAGGCTCCGGCCCTCAAGGCCCACGGTTACGGCCCCGACGGGGTGGACGTTTATCCCCGTTGACTCGGCCTTCCTGAGGATAAAACGAATGACCGAGGCGTTGTCCGCCACGGGCTCTGTGTTGGCCATGCAGGCTATTGCGGTAAACCCTCCAGCCTTTGCGGCGGCTGCTCCCGTGGCGACCGTCTCCTTGTACTCGTACCCCGGCTCACGGAGATGGGTGTGCAGGTCCACGAGGCCCGGGAGCACGAGCATGCCCGAGGCGTCTATGACCTCCTGGTCCGCCGCGCCTTCGGACCTGCCGGTGGAGTCATCGCCGCGGGGCAGGACCGCTGCGATAGTGCCTCCGGCGACGTGGACGTCGAATGGGCCGTCCACGCCGGAGGCCGGGTCCACGACGCGGCCGCCTTTAATGAAGAGTCTCTTCAACGCTCGACCTTCCGGCATTTATTCGTCCTCCCGCGTGCCGCCGAGGAGGAGGTAGAAGATGGCCATCCTCACGGCCAGGCCGTTGGTGACCTGGTCGAGTATGAGCGAGTAGGGGCCGTCGGCGACCTCGCTTGCAATCTCCACCCCGCGGTTGACCGGGCCGGGGTGGAGTATTATGACGTCGTCCCTGGCGCCGGCGAGCCTGGCCTCGTCGAGGCCGTAGAGCGCGGCGTACTCCCTTATGGAGGGGAAGAGCGACTGGCGCTGGCGCTCGAGCTGTATCCTGAGCATCATGATGACGTCGGCCCCGGCAAGGGCCTCTTTCATGTCATGGGTGGCGCGGCAGCCGAGCCGCTCTATGCCCGGGGGTATCATCGTCGGGGGGCCGGAGACGACCACCTCGGCCCCCATCCTCGAAAAACCGATGATATTGGACCTCGCCACCCTCGAATGGGCGATGTCGCCGACGATAGTCACCTTGAGCCCCTCGATCCTGCCCTTCTCTTCGAGGACGGTGAGCATGTCGAGCAGCGCCTGGCTCGGGTGTTCGTGGGCCCCGTCACCGGCGTTTATGACCGAGCAGTCTACGTACTTTGCGAGCATCTGCGGGGTCCCGGCCGACCGGTGCCTTACGACTATGCAGTCGGGCCTCATGGCCTCGAGGTTGCGCGCCGTGTCCTTCAGGGTCTCGCCCTTGACGACCGAGCTCGTAGCCACGGAGATGTTGACGGCGTCGGCGCTCATGCGCTTGGCCGCTATCTCGAATGAGGTCCTTGTCCGGGTGGAAGGCTCGTAGAAGAGATTTATGACGGTCCGCCCCCTCAGGGTCGGCACCTTCTTTATCTCGCGGGCGGAGACCTCCTTGAAGGAGGCGGCCGTCGTAAGGACGGCGTCTATCTCCTCGCCGGAGAGGTCCTCCATGCCGAGCAGGTCCTTTCGCTTCAGTATCATATCAGGACAAAAACCCTTCGGTCATTTCTCTTTCTCGATTACGGATACCTCGTTGAAGCCGTCCTCTTCGGCGAGCCTCACGCGAACGCCCTCGCCCCTGGAGGTGGGGATGTTCTTTCCCACGTAGTCCGCCTTTATGGGCAGCTCCCTGTGCCCCCGGTCTATGAGCACGGCGAGCTGGATGGCCCTCGGCCTGCCGAAGTCCATGAGCGCGTCTATGGCCGCCCTTATGGTGCGGCCCGTAAAGAGGACGTCGTCGACCATCACCACCACGCGGTCGTCGATGGAGATGGGTATCTCCATCTTCTTGAGCGGCGGCTGGGCTTCCTTTATTGCGAGGTCGTCGCGGTACAGGGTGGCGTCGACCGCGCCCACGGGGATCGCCACGCCCTCGAGCTCCTCTATCTTGTCCCTGAGCCTCAAGGCGAGATGGTGCCCGCGGGTGGGTATGCCGAGGATGACGAGGTCGTCCGTGCCACTGTTGCGCTCGAGGACCTCGTGGGCGATACGCGCCAAGGCCCGCGTGATGCCCTGCTCGTCCATAACCACTTTTTTACTCAAGACGTCATCCATGGGGAATATTATCCGAAAGAGGCCCTGCGGCGAAGAAGGGCAAAAAAATACCCCTGTACCCCGTAGGGGCGCAGAGGCGGACTGAATTTCCACGACCTGAACATTTCACAATCATCGCCCTTCTTAATCTCACGGGATTAAGTTAAAGGGTTTTTTTTGAAAAGGCTTACCGCGCCCCCCGTCCCCTCTGCCCTCCTGCCCCACCGGCCCCCCTGGCCCCCAAACCCCCTGCCACCTTACCCCCCCGGCCCACCGGCCCCCCCGGACATCAGAAAGTACTCTAACCGATTGCCCTAACCACCGGATTTATCGGTACAAACATCCTCCCGGAGCGGCAGGAGGCAAGCGTCTCAATAGAGTACCCTTGAGCCCGTCTTCAGCGGGCGGGTAACTTCTATGCGGTACTCAAGGGTCTTTGAGTACCTGCCAAAAAAATCGAGATGGACAGCGTAGCTGACCTTGATGTGCACCGAGTCCCGCCACTTCTCGACGACCAGCCCGTCCCTTTCGAGCGGGACCGACCAGGTCCGGGCCTTTTTCATGATGCGGTCGGCGAGCTTGTCGCTGGTGTACATGTGGGCGACCTTCGCCTCGTTGTTGACCGCGGTCTTCAGCATGTAATGGTGTATCGCGGGGGGCCCGAACTTGTAGCCGCCGTATATGACGGCGGACAGCACAAGGACCCAGAAGACGAGCCTGAAGTTGATTGAGCCTCTATTTGAGAGACGGCCAATCATCGCTTGTATTAGATATACCTCTTTTGCCGCGGCGGAGTCAACAGTTTTCTCACCGCCCGGGGGGGGGGAGGACCGGCCCCGGGGGCGGGGAGTCGACCACTTGAAACAACGCGCCGCCGGGGCCCGTGAACGGGTCCGGGGGCCTCTTTACCTGCCCACGGAGAAGTACTCGAAGCCTATCTTCCTCGCCCTTTCGGGCTCGTAGATATTCCTCAGGTCAATGAGTATCGGGGTCTTGAGAAGGTCCTTTACCTTTTCGAGGTTCAGGTTCCTGAACTGGTTCCACTCGGTGAGTATCACGATGGCGTCGCTGCCCTCGGCCGCCTCGTAGGCGTCGCCGCAGTAGTTTATGCCCTCGGGCCCCTCCTCACGGGCGTTGTTCATGCCCGCCGGGTCGTAGGCCTTGATACCCGCCCCCCCCTCCACGAGTATCTTCATTATGTCGAGCGCCGGGGATTCGCGGATATCGTCGGTATTGGGCTTGAAGGTAATGCCGAGGACGCCGAGCGTTTTGCCTGAGAGTCCTCCGATGGCGGACTTTATCTTCTCCACCATCAGGGTCCTCTGGGCCTGGTTGACCTCTATGACCGACTCGACTATCTTGAAGGCGTAGCCGTGTTTTCTGGCTATCTTCGTGATGGCCGAGGTATCCTTCGGAAAGCACGACCCACCGTAGCCCGGGCCGGGGTGGAGGAACTTGGGGCCTATGCGGTTGTCGAGCCCCATGCCCTTGGCGACCATGTGTATGTCGGCCCCCACCCGCTCGCATATGTTGGCCATCTCGTTGATGAAGGATATCTTGGTGGCGAGAAAGGCGTTGGAGGCGTACTTTATCAGCTCGGCCGTCTCTATGTCCGTGACGATGAAGGGGGTTTCGAGGAGATAAAGCGGGGCGTAGAGGTCCCGGAGTATGGCCTTTGCCTGCTCGGACCTGGCCCCGAGGACGACGCGGTTGGGGCGCATGAAGTCCTCGACGGCCGAGCCTTCCCGCAGGAACTCGGGGTTACTCGCCACGTCGAACTTGTGGTCCCCGCCCTGCTCGGCTGAGATTATCTCCTCTATGAGCTTGCCCGTGCCGACGGGCACCGTGGACTTTGTTACGATGACCTTGTAGCCGTTAAGGTTAGCGGCGATGGTGCGGGCGACCTCTTCGACGTAGCAGAGGTCGGCCGAGCCGTCCGGCTTCGGCGGGGTGCCGACGGCTATGAATATGACGAGGGATTCCTTGATGCTGTCGGCGAGCTCGGTGGTGAAGGTGAGCCTGGCCTCGTTGATGTTCTTGGTCACCAGTTCCTGAAGACCCGGCTCGTATATCGGTATCTCGCCGTTGTTGAGTCTTTCGATCTTTTCCGCGTCCTTGTCGACGCACGACACGCTCACGCCGAAATCGGCGAAGCACGTCCCGGTCACAAGCCCCACGTAACCCGTTCCAATAACGCAGATATGCATGAAACCTCCCGATGATTTTTAGTATAAGGAAAAAAAGAGCCGATTTGCCGCGAATCCCGTGGTCTGGCGCGGCTGAGACCGAAGGCCGACAGGAGGGCGCCGCTCTTCGGAAAACGCCCGCCTTTAAACTATAACCGCGCCCCGGCCCCACGGCAGAGCCCCCCTGCAGGGGCCCCCTGGCAGGTGTTTTCACAGGCCTTTTACCGGCATGCTATTCGAGTGGGTAGGAGGAGGCCGCGAAACTCAGGAGCCGGCCGGCCGTCCATAGCAAGACCGATAAGGCCGCAAGGAGCATCATCGTTGACATGGCAGTAATCCGTCTGGCCGAGTCCCGCCCCGAAGTCGTAGAGGCGGGAAAAATAGTGATAAATCAACGGATTGCCGGCAACAAGTATAAAGCAGGCACGTCTCGGTTGTCAAGACGGAACTTGGAGGGGGCGGATGCGCCCCCCCCCGGTTGCGTCCCATGCCCGGCTCATACCCGTTTCAGGCATCTCCGTCCGCTTACCACTATTTCGGCATTCGATGAAGCTCCCTTTAGCAAGGAATCGGTCTAAGCCGACGCATTACGGCTCTTACCCCCCACCCCCCCCCTGTTCCCCCTCCTGCCGCCCCCCGTCCCCCCACGGCCCCCTGGCCCCTCAGGGGAAGAGGGTGTTCCTGACATGCGACTCGTTGGATCGTATCCAGTTGAAGATGTCGCTGAGTATCTCAACCGGGCCCTTTTTTGGGAGCCAGCCCGTGGCGTCATTCACCCCGCTGTTGTCGGAGAGGTAGATGGGTATGTCCGCAGCCCTCCGCCCGCTCTTGCCCCTCACCTCCGTCTTGTTGCCGGTTATGTTCGCGCAGAGCTCGGTGGTCTCCGCCAGAGAGAGGCTGATACCGGGGCCTCCCCCGACGTTGAAGACCGAGCGGTCCATCCTGGCGATGTTTTCGACCTGCAGGTCGATCAGCTCAAAGAGGTCGTCCACGTGGAGGAGGTCACGCACCTGCTTGCCCGAGCCGTCGTAGCCGAAGTAGGCGAGCGGTTTTTTGAAGTAGTGCGAGCCGAGCCAGTGCGTGAAGACCCCCTGGTCCACGCGGGCGAACTGCCAGGGGCCGGCTATGACGCCGCAGCGGTTTATCACGGCCCGGAGCCCGTACATGTAGCCGTACTCCTCGATGAGCAGCTCGGCGGCGAGCTTCGTGGCCCCGTAGAGGGTGCGGTGGCCGGCGAGCGGGAACTCAGGCGTGATGCCGAGCGCCGAGACCCCGGGGATGGTCTGCTCGCGGGCAAGCTCGAAGCGGGTCTCCTCCGCGGTAAAGTTCACGGAGTTGAGTTTTTCAACGGGGTAGACCCTCGAAGTCGAGAGGAACAGGACGTCGGCATTCCACCTGCGCGCGGCCTCGAGGCAGTTGAAGGCGCCGAGGAGGTTGGTGTTGACGACGTAACCAGGGCCGGAGTCGAAGCCCGCGAGCACGCTCGGCTCGGCCGAGCACTCTATGATGACCTCCGGCGGGTCGCCGTCAACCGCGAGGTCCCCGGGGTCCCTGACGTCCCCGTGGACGAAGTCGACGCCCTGGCCTGCGAGTCGCGCCAGGTTCAGCTCGGAGCCGCGCCGCTTGAGGTTGTCGAGGGCCGTGACTTCCGTGCCGGGATATTTCTTCTTGAAGGATACGGCGAGATTCGAGCCGACGAACCCTGCGCCGCCGGTTATGAGAATCCGCTTTTTCATCGGGCAATCCCCCCTGGTTTTCAGTAGGCGTTGCGGTTTATGAGGCCCTTCCAGAGCGTGAGCCAGAGTATCTTTACGTCGAAGATGAAGGACCAGTGTTCTATGTAGTAGAGGTCGTGCTCGACCCTTTTTTTCAGGTCCGTGTTGCCCCTCCAGCCGTTCACCTGGGCCCAGCCTGTGATGCCGGCCTTCATCTTGTGGCGGAGCATGTACCTGGGGACGTTCTTCCTGAACTCCTCTATGAAGACCGGCCGCTCGGGCCTCGGGCCCACGAGGCTCATATCTCCGCGGAGCACGTTTATGAGCTGAGGCAGCTCGTCGAGGCTCGTCCTTCTGAGAAAGGCCCCGATACGCGTCCTCCTCGGGTCTCCCGGGCCGGCCCATACGGCCCCGGAGGCCCCCTCGGCTCCGGTCCACATGGAGCGGAACTTGAGTATCTTGAAGGTGTCGCCGCCGATGCTCATCCTCTCCTGCCTGTAGAGTACCGGCCCGGGGGAGGTGGCCTTGACGAGGACGGCGAGGAGGACCATGAGAGGAGAGGTCAGGGCGAGGAGTATCGAAGCTATTACGATGTCGGCGCCCCGTTTGACGATCTTGTTCCAGCCGTAGATGGTCGTGTTCTGGAGGTTGAGGACCGGGAGCCCGTCGAACTCCTCGACGCCGCCGCCGAGGGTTATGAACTCGTAGAGGTCCGGGACGACCATTATGTCGACCGTCTCGTCGGATAGGGACTTGAGGATGTCCATAACCTTCGAGTGCTCGTTCCAGGATAGCGCTATAAAGAGGATGTCCACGCAGCGCCCCTTTATGAGCATGCCGAGGTCGTTGTAATCGCCTATCACCTCCACGCCGAATACCCTTGAGCCCGCGTCGCCCCTCGCGCCCGTGACAACGCCTGTAATCTCTATGCCCACCTCGGGATGGCCTTCGAGCCTCTCTATGACCACCCTGGCGGGAGCGCCCGTGCCGGCCACGATGGCGCGCTTGATGTTGAACCCCCTCTTCCTTATGTACCTGAGGACCTCCCTGAAGAGGTACCTCGAAGTGCCGAGAAGCGCGGTGCCGAGAAAGAAGAAGATGACGATGACCATCCTGGAGAACTCGTACTGTCTGACGAAGAAGGTGACGGCGACGAGCACGAGAGTAGCGGCGAGAGACGCCTTGGCGATGTCCAGGGTCTCCGAGGCGCGGTTGCCGAGCCTACGGGGCCTGTACAGGCCGAACCCCTTGAGCGAGAGGCCCCATATAAGCGCCACCGGCGCGGCGGCGAGGAGGTAGGGCAGCTCTTCTGGCGCGCCGCTGGGCGCCGGCAGGAGCCCCGAGTAGAACCTGAGGTAGTATGAGCCCGTCCAGCTTATTGCGATGGATGCGAGGTCTATGAGGAAGAGGATGTTTAAGAATATCCTGCTGTGCTCCTTGAGCATGATCCCGTCCTTTTATTGTTTTTTTCCGTCAGCCGTCGCCCTTTGGACCGGCCGCGGCCACGGCCCGGGCAACTCCGCCGCGCTCGAGGGAGTGGACGACCGTGTACGGGCCTATGACCTCGACCTCGGCCCTGCCTTTCCACCGGTCGTGCGGGAGGACCTCGAGGTAGTTGGAGTAGGCCACGAGCCAGTCGGGGTCCTTTTCTATCGCATCGGCGAAGTAGTAGTCCGTCCAGTCCCATCTGGACCTGTCCGGGACAAAGGCGCCGTGTATGCCGTGGATGAAGTCCCCCCTGGCCTCTCTTCTGAGTTTGCCGATGACCTCGCGGTCAGGCCCGTAGCCGAGGCCGTAGACGCCGGAGTTCTGGTGAAGCGAGACCGTAGTCGCCAGCACGTTGAGGGCCGCGTACTGGACCGCCACCACGGCTATTGCAGCCGGGACGAACCGGCGGCCCGTAAGCCCCCTCAGGGGGAGACGCCCCCAGAGGCGCGCGAGCCCCGGCCCGGAGAAGGGGGCGAGCGCCGCGACCAGGGCCAGCGGGTACTGGGTCGCACCGCCGTCGACGATGAAGCCGTGTACGAGGCTTATGAGAAGGACCTGAGGAAGGGCGAGCAGGAGGTACCTCCTCGGTCCGGTGGTAATGGTCCAGGCGATGAAGCCCGCTATTACGACGGCGTTGAGCGCCGCGAATTCCGTCCAACCGCGGGCAAGGGATGAGAGGAGACCCCCGGCGGTATGAGCCGTCAGCGAGGCGTAGACGTTCCTGGCTATCGCCCCGCCCGAGGCGAAGGCCCAGGCCCGGGGCAGCGCGCCGTAGGCGGCGAGAGCGGCCGCAAGGGCCAGGGCGGTTACTACCATGGGGGCCGCAAAGGCCGAAGCGGACCCGCGGCGTTTGTCGAGGGCCGCGTAGAGGAGCATGAAGGGATAGACCCCGAGCCAGTACTCCCGCGCCGCGCACATGAGGACGGCCGATACCCCTGCGGCAAAGACCCGGCCCGCGCCCAGGAGGTATAGGGCGAGGAGGAAGAAGAAGGCCCCGTACTGGTCGAGGTAAAACCTGCCCCCGTACCTGAGGGCCTGGAAGCTGAAGACGAAGAGGACGGCGGAGAGCGCGGCCTCGGCCCTCGAAGCCTTCCTTTCGGCGATGAGAAAGACCAGGACCGCGCACCCGGCGGTAAAGAGGCTCGATAGGGCCCTCGCAAGGAAGATGTGTTCCGAGAGCTTGAGGAAAGGCGCCACGATGAAAAAGGGCAACGGGGCGTGCCAGAAGAAGACACCGCCCAGGGTCTCGCTCGTAACGCCGGCCCCGGCAGCGATGTTCCTGGCCACGTCCCAGTAGATGACCTCGTCGGAGTGGAGACGCTCGAAGAAGAGCGGGAGGGTTATGAAGATGACGGACAGCGCGAAGAGGGCGAAGGCGGGTACGGCCCTCGGCCACGCGCCGGCGAGCCCTGCACCGACGGCGCCGCCTCTTTCGGCCCCTGCGGTATGGGTGATAACCCCTCTTTTAAGCTCTCCGGCTTCCATCTCTCTCTTACTTTTCTTCCTTTGTCGCGCGGAGGGCCAGGCGCGGCCCCCCGCCCGAGGCCTTTGACCCTCCGGAAAATACGCCATGAAGGGTCGCGCCGAATACCCGCCCTATGAGCGCGAGGTTTACCGCGAGCCCCGCCGCCATCGATATGGTGAAGGCCCAGCCCGCCCCGAGGTGGGCGAACCTCGGTATGAAGATGAGCCCGAGGATAAACGAGGCCGCCGTAGCCGCGCACCAAGGCAGGAGACCGAAAAGCTCCCGGCCGGCGGCGGCGAAGGTGTAGAAGAATACGGAGTTGACGAAATAGAGGAACGTCCCCCAGGCCATTATCGAAAGCACAGTGGAGGACCGGGCGAAGGCCTCGCCCGAAAGGAGAATGATTATCTCGTCCGAAAAGAGCGAGGCCGCGAGCGCGAGGACGAACCCGGCCGGCACCATGAAACCGAGGCCCGCGGTGAGCCTCCTTCTGAGCGCCGCCCTGTCCCGCCCCGCATCCCGGCTCATGGCCGGCAGCATGGTGACCATTACGGCCACGGGTATTATCCAGAGCGACGAGACGAGCCTCAGCGGCAGGGTGAAGAGGCCGAGGGAGGCCGGGGTGGCGAGCCTGGAGAGCACGAGGACAGGTGTTATGATGAAGACCCCCTCAAGCAGGCCCGACAATCCGAGCGGGGCCGACTCCTTCAAGAGTCTCCAGCAGGGGCCGGCCTTGAGCGCGAACCTCGGCCTCATGCGTCTGACGGCCGATATTGCCATGACCGCAAAGCCGGGCACGTAGGCGATGTTTATGGCGACAAGGAGTTCTACGAGCCCCGCGCCCCTGGTGACCATCACCACGACGACGGCGAGGACAAGGAGCTCGTTCGCGAAGTTGACGAGGGCGGGCCGGTCCATCCTGAGGTCGGCGAGGAAGGGTATCTCGAAGACGTTCCTGAAAAATAGCCCCCTGAAGGAGACGAAGAGCGCCGGGGCGGCGGCGAGGGCTGTTACCAGGACGTCGCGTCCGTAGCCGGAAAGGCGGAGGGCCGCGAAAGAGGCGGCCAGGGCCGCCACTGTCAGCACCAGACGCAGCACGATGGCCGCCCCGAAGGCCTCGGACCGGTCCACCGCGCCCCGTGAGATCGCCCTCACCGTCACCGTATTTACGCCCATGTCGGTAAATATCCCGAAAAAGGTCATATAGGCCACCACGAAGGAGTACCTGCCGAAGCCCGAGGGGCCGAGGTGCCAGGTGAGGTATGAGAGCACGACGATGGAGACGGCCTTGTTGAGAAAATTCCCGGCCACTATCGATGCAAAATTTCCAAGACCCCTCTGTGCGGTCATGATCCGACCCTCATCCCTATCGTAGACCCCGGCCGAGCCGTTGACCCCCCGGACCGCCGGATGGAATCCATATACGGCCCGGGCCCATTTCGTTTCCCCTGAAGCTCACTCGCCCCTTCTCAGGTCGAAGATCCTCGTAAGGACCCCGACGACGAGCGAGAAGTAGGCGACATCGGCGAGCCTCTCGGCCGGGGTCCGGTACTCGAATATGAGGAGCACCCCTGCCGAGAGGAGGCATAATATAAAAAATGCGATGGCAGCGGTGGCGATGTGCCTCACAAGAAACCTTGCCCCCGCCGCGAGACGCTCGGTCCTGAGGCGCAGCTTCGGGGCCCGGGTCTTTGTCCTCACTTCCACGGGGGCCCTTGGGGCGGCGGGGAGCGGCATTCTGGTCAGGCGCCTGGCGAGGGACCGTAAGTTATGGTAGACAAAATAGAGCCCCCCGGGGACGAAGACGAAGATGAGGAAGGTGTCCCTTCGGCATACGACCGTATAGGCTGAAGCTACCGAGAAGAGGACAACGCCGGCGAGGACGACCACTGTCGGCAGATATACGTAGAAGGCCTTCCTCAGAGCGACGCTCAGGGGCAAGCCCCCGAGGGCGGCGGTGTTGGCCGAGATGAGCCAGACCAGGAAGAAGGCCACCGGATAGAAGACGTAGTCAAGCGGCCTGGTGTATGCGGAATATCCCTCTCCATGGTAGTTCTCGTCGAAGAGGACGACGGAGGTCGGGAAGTTCTTGCTCACACCGGCGTAGTTCTTGACCCTCAGGTTTTCGACCCCTACCCTTCGCGCCCCGGCGCCGAGGACCCTGATGCCCAGCCTGTTGGGCCCCTTGATGAGGGCCGCTCCCGGGACCATCAGCTCGATATCCTCGAAGCCGCCCTTCCAGCGGGGTTTGTAGGTGTGAACGGTCCTGCCGTTTACCGTCAGCTCGACCCCGGCCCTGGTGTAGTTGGACTTCTGGAAGTAGGCCCTGAGCCGGAACAGGAGCGCCTGGGGCCTTTTGGCGGCAAAGGGGACCTCGAGGGACTTGTCCCTGAGCCATACCAGGGACTCCTTCCTGCCGTTCACCACGAACACGTCCCGCTGCGACGCCTGCGTCGCTGCGATGAGCGGGTTGTCGGCGCCGGAGAGGAGGTCCGCCCGGAAGACCTCTTGGTCGTGATAGGTGAAAAGGTTGCTGAAGAGGGCGAAGGAGAACCCGAGGGCCAGAGCGGCGGCGACGGCAAGGGCCGCCTTAAGGGACCATGCGCCGCCCCTTCCCTGGTCCGGTCCCCGGGCTGCGCCCGATGAATCGCTTCTATTTCCGACTGTACGTTCCATAACCGTTCTCCTCGGTACCCTTCACCGGGTTCGGCCACGGGGGCAGAACCTCTTGAGGACGAGCGCGCCGACGGGCAGACCGGCGAGCATGAAGGCCGCTGAAAGGATTGAAATTATCTTACCGGCGCGGAAGGTCCTCTGTGGCGTGTACTCGATGGATATATCGAGCGCCCCGCCCGGGGCGGCCCCGATGCCGTCCACCCACCACGCGTTGGCGTACCCGTTTACGAGGTAATGGCCGACGAGCTCCTTCCCGTCCCCCTTGCCCCCCCTCCCCTTCCCACCCCCGACCCCCCCGCCCCCCCCGCCCCCCTCGCCCCTCTTGCCCCCATTGCCACCCCCGCCCGCGCCTTCGGGCGCGGGTCTTGCGTAGGCCCTCCACCCCGGGTTGAAGCCCTCGTTGAAGACGAGCCAGAAGGGGCCCTTCTGCCCCCTTACCCGGACGGTGTACCGGGCCGGGGAGACCTTCACGTACCCGGCCACCTCCGGGGGCGGGTCAGCTGTCGCGGGCAGGGGCGCTGCCGGGGCAATCCTTATGACGAAATCCCCGGGCCCGTCCTTGCCGGCCCTCCACACCCCGAGGGTGTGCCTTCCCCGGGCGACCTCGACCGCTCCGCCAACGGGACCATCCGCCCCGCTTCGAAGGGGCGAGCCGTCGAGGACGAGGCCGTAGACGCCCCCGGCTGTGGGCTCCACCCGCTCGGGCACGTAGCGGACGAGCCTCATGGACTCGATTGTAAAGGAGGGCCGCCTCTCTCCACCCGGCCCCTCAGGCCTCCCCGCGCCTGAGGCTCGACTTACATCGAGGGTGACGGAGACGGCGCGATAGGCGCGTCTGCCGGGATAACCGTACTGCCGCTTAAGGAGGGTGGTGAGGTCCAGCGGGCCCACGTCTTCACCGTCTCTGATAAGCGGGGCCCTCATCTCCGAATCCACCACGCCGTCGCCGTTGAAGTCGAGCCGCAAAACGGCGTCGGCGTCGAAGTACCCTTCAGGCTTTGAGCCCGCCTTTACGAGGAGATAGGGATATTCCTCGATATCCACGCCGGGCGGCGTCCCGGCCGACGCCGGGGGCTGTTCATTGAGCATCCGGCCTGCGTGCATGCCGTCTTTTCCCTTGCGCGGGATGATGGTGACTCCACCGTCGGCAGCGACAAGGGTGTCCGCCTCGAAGATCCAGTCGCCGAGGTCGGGGTCTTCCGTGAAGTCCTTACGGTACAGGGCCTCCTCCTTTTTCCGGAAGGTCGGCTGAGGCGTTACGTCGATGAGATGGAGGCCGCCCGTGGAGCGAAAGGCAAAACCCCCGGGGGGTCCTCCCTCCCTGGCCCTCAGGAGCCGGGTGACGGGCCACGGCCTTTCCGGCCCTTCGGCCTTGAGGACGCCCCCGGCCGCCGCTTCCCACTCCTCCTCCGGCAGGACCACCAGCTCGCCCGTGCCGCCCTCCTCGACCGATATGTACTGGCCCTGGACCGCGGTGTCCCAGGAACCGAGAAACTCCCACCTGAGCCCTTCGGGCGTCTCCGCGCCGGCCGGTGTCCGGCGGGCATCGAGCCCCTCTATCCGCGCCCGACCCGAAGGGTCGCTCCCCTTCAAGGACCAGACGAGGCTCACACCGGGGGTCTCGACGAGGAACTCGGTCCTGCCCGGCCCGGGGCTGAACCTGTACTCCCGCGGCGCCGAGTCCACAATGGCGTCATAGACGTTCGTATCCGCGTAGACGACCTCGTCCATACTCCCGGGGGGCATGTCGCCCGGGCCGTAGCCCGAGTCTCCCCCCGCGAAGACGAGGACCGGCCTGGCGAGGTAGCCAGCGCCAGCGAGCGTCCTTAAGGAGGCGAGCCCCCCGTAGACCACCTTGCCCCTGCCAGCGGTGTAGATATGGGGCAGCGCCTTTTCGTTTTCATAGACGATGGCAGGGCCGAAGCCCGCCGCCGGGGTTATCCCCGGCAGCCGCGGCAGAACGCCATCGAGTATCTCGGGGTAGTTTGTATGGGGCAGGTACCTGCGTATCACGTCGTCGATGCTCGTTATGTACCTTACGCTCAGGAGGCCGAGCACCTCGCCCGTGCCGGCGAAGTCCCAGTCCCAGAAGGACCTGTCGAAGTAGTCCATCATGGTGTGGAAGCCCGGGACGCCGAAGAGGAGCTCCTGGGAGAACTTTACGGTCTGCGGGACCTCGAGGACCTTGGGCGAGATGTCGGTTGATGAGTACCCCCAGGTGTAGTTGAGGTAAGCCTGGTTGGTGAAGGAGTGCACCCTGAAGTACCTCTCTTTCTCCTTTGCGGAGAGCCAGCCGCCGAGCCTCTCGTAGTAGGGGGGCAGATCCATGAAGACACTCGGGTGCAGGACGTCGTCGGTGACGTTTCTGAATATCACGTCCCTCGAAAAGACCGGCCAGGAGTGGAAGAAGACGAGCGCCATGACGAACCCCACTGGCATCCGGTAGAGGACCTTCGATGCAGGGAGCCTCCTCTTTATCGCGGCCGATGCCGAGACGACGGAGTATCCGGTGAGCACGGTGAGGCTGAAGACGTATATCACGGGGAAGTACCTGCTCGGCGCCCTGAAGATGAAGAAGAAGGGGACGTTCTGGTACATCCACTCGTAGAGGCCGGAGAGGGGCTCGTGAGACCCCTTTGAGAGCCAGAGCCCCGCGGCCGCGAGCGCGGCGAAGAAGAGCACGTACCGGTTCCGCCTGAAGAGGAGCGCCGAGAAGCCGATGATGGGAAAGAGCAGCGTGCCCGGCCTGTAGAACTGGGTCGTGAACTCGAAGTCAGTGGAATACATGGGGAAGAACCACATCTTCATCACGTTCAGGAGGCCCGCCCAGGAGGAGTAGTAGCGGACGAGCCCGAGGTCGGCCAGGGCGAATGACGCGATGCCCCCCGCTCCCCCCGCCCCGGCGACACCTCCCGCCCCCCCTGCCGGAAAGCTCGAGAGGATTGAGGCGGCAAGCGGGGCTATCCACCACGCCCCGGTGAGGACGACGGCCAGGGCCGCGGCGGCGGCGGCCCCGGCCCTTTTGGAAAGGCTGCCCCCCGGCTCACCCCCGAAGGCCACCCGCCAGGCGGCGAAGGCGCAGAAGATGCCTGTCGTGATGACGAAGTCCGCGGCGTGGCCGAGGGTCACCGGGTAGAAGAACATGGCAAGGATGAACAGGGCCAGGCGCGCCGGACCGGGCCCGTCGGTCAGTATCTTCTCGAAGAGGCCGAGATAGAGGGGCAGCATACCGTAACCGAAGAGCGTTATTAGCTCGCCGCGGTTCCACTTGACGACGACGAAGGTGTTGAGCATGTAAAAGAGCGCGGCGAGAAGCGCCATGGCGCCCCTGTCCCTCGCCTGCGCGAAGATCGTACGGGCGAAGAAGTACATGGAGAGCCCCGGGGCGAGAAAGAGGAGGGTGAAGAAGACCATCTGCCCCCGCCAGAGCGAGCCCATGAGGGTCTGGAGGACGTACTGGAGGAGGAAGTAGGGGATGGTCCCGATGGCGAGCAGGTTCGGGGACCCCGCGTAGAGCCTCTCGTCCCAGAGGTAGAAGGCGCGGGTGAGGTCGTCGAGGGGCCTCAGAGAGGTGGCGAAGTCATAACCGGCAACGGCGTAGGCGTCTCCCCGAAACCAGGTAAGGGCCGTAAGGCCGAGGACGACGAGCGCGCAAACGGCTATGAGCGCCTCCCTGCGCTCCCTGGAGACGGCCCCGGCAAGCCCGGCCGCGCCTATTGCGACGGACTCTTTACTCACGGCGCCCCCATGCGTCCCACCCGCTCCGAAGGCCGGCGGGACCGGCCGCTCCCACGGCGCCGGACCCTTCGGCCGCAGGCCCCGTGGGCCTTCCCGCGCCCCGGCCCCCCGCAGGCGCACCCTTTCGCGCAGCCGCACACCCGGCCCATTCAGTCATAGGCCCCCCCGCCGGTCTTCTCCGCCGCGGGCCCCCCTCGCCTCGATAGCTCAAGGGCGAGGACGACGAAGAGCACCGCGCTCACACCGGCCGAGAGGGAATGCGTGAGCGCTTCGAGGTCCACGGGTTTGAAGAGGTCTATCCTGCCGTAGAACTTCTTTATGAATACGTAGACGTCAAAGGGCCAGGTGTAGAATATGTAATAGGGAAAGAACCCCGTTTCACCTGCCCTGTCACCGGCCCCTCCGGTATTCATGAAGAAGGAGGCCCAGACCATGAGCGCCGTGACGTAGAGGCTGTAGAAGACCTCCCTGCGGAGCCTCGCGGCGGAGACGATTACCGCCGGCTGAAAGGCCACCGTCCAGGCGAGGAAGTGCGGGGCCCCGATGTGGAGATATATGAGCGCGGTCAGGGCAAAGACGATGGAGACGCTTCCGTAGTCGAACCCGGGGCGCATCACCCACAGGCCGGCGAGAAGCGCCCCGTAGAGAAGCGCCGTAAGGCCCACCCCGCCGAGCCTCAGGCCGAGGTGCATGTGCATCCAGGTGGATATCCCCGCCCCCATGACCCGGGCGTTCATTCCGGCCGGGTCGACGACCGAGTAGGGTAGGAATATCAGGAACCCGGGAACCAGGACCAGGGCCGCCATGGCGGCGGCCTTGCCGGCGCCAAAGTTCCTGAACAGGAGCAGGAAGGGCGGGACGAGGAGCATGGCGGCCGACATGTAGGCGAGCCCGACGCCGAGGGCGAGGGCCGCCGGGTAATGACGGCCACGTTTGATCAGCAGGAGCGTCAGCGCCACCATGAAGGCGAGTCCGAAGTACATGGAGTTGGCCGCCACGGTAAAGAGCACCACGGAGTTGAGCGCCCAGAGGAGCACGGCCCTCTCGCCCTCGAGACGGTAGAGGACCACCCCTACGGCGGCGGCTACGGGGATTACGATGAGCTTGCCGAGGATGAGCGACAGAGGCGTTATGCCCCCGGTGGCGCCGAAGAGCGTGAAGACCGGCCTCAGCCCGATGAGCATGGCCGCTATGGGAGGCGGGTAGACGTACCTGTGGTGGAGCGCTTCGCCTTTGGTGTATATCGAGCCGATGGTGAACGCCCTGTTCTGTGTAAGCCAGAGCCAGAACCCTCCGTCCGTGTCTATCCACATGACGGAGAGCACGAGGCTCAGGATGCAGGAATAGAAGATATAGACGGCCGCCCGGCCCCTTGCGCCACCTCCCCCCCCCTCGCCCCCGGCGCCCTCCCCTCGCCTCGTGGCGTACCAGACGAGGAGGGGGAAGAGGACTATGAGGAGAGGAGCAAAGAACTCCGAGGCCTGCCTCGGGAGCATATCGAGCCGGCCGGGGCTGTAGCCCCCGTCATCGGTTATGAGGACCGAGTCGAGGGTGACGCCTCCCCCGGATGGCGGCCCCATCGGGCCCTCCTTCCAGACGGTGATGGCGTGGGGGCCGGCGTCGAGGGGCCCCGCCTCCACGCGCGCCCACCTGTAGCGGTGGTCGCCGCGCTGGAGTGTCACGACCCGGGGTGAGCCGTCCACCCGTACCGCGAGGGTCTGGGGGCGCGCGGCCCCGAAGTAGTCGATGTATGAAAAGTTGTTCGTATACGCCCTGTTCCAGAGGTCGAGGTCGCTCGCGGCGTAGTTGCCGAAGTACCTGAGCCAGATGGTGTAGCCGCCCCGCTCCGCCACGGTGAAGGCGCCGGTCGCGGGCACGCTCCCCGGGCCCGACGCCATGGTCATTATCCCCGCCGAGCCGGAGAAGTTTACGTCCTCGAGCCTCACCCAATCCGGACCTGTGGTGAAGTCCTCCGCCTCCAGGCGTATCACCCCCTCTGGCAAGGAGTAAAGGGCGAGGTAGAGGGCCGCAAGGGATAGGACGGCGGCCGCGGTATAGGCGAGATGCCTGGCCAGGGGGTTTTCTTTCAATGTCTTCAGCATCGAGGCGACACTTTCAGTTAGTCATATCAGTTGGTCGTAAAGGATGGCAGGAGCCTGTACCTGATGAAGTTCGAGACCGGGAAGGTGACCCGCGGCTCTATGTAGCAGACCGAGTAGCTCTTTGTGCACGAGCGGCATCGCGCGAGCCTTTTTATGTCCGCCCTGTACCCGGCGCTCCCCAATACCTTCCCTACCCCGCCGGCTACAGGGTATCCGCCCTTCCAGCCGAGTCCTCCGAGGCAGGGGTACATGCGGGCGTCTTCCCTGAACTCGACTACGTACCTCGGCAGCGTGCAGTCGGCGTCGAAGAGACCCCCGCCCACGCCGCCGCACAGATACGCCGGTATGGAGCGGAGGAAGTACCTCGAGTTGACGACGTTCTTCCTTGTGAGGAGGAATTTTATCAGCTCCTCCACCCCGGCCCCGTCGAAGGTCCCGAGCCCCGCCACCCCGTAGGGCCTCGTCTGCCCCTCGAAGGAGGGGTGCTCGTTCAGGGGCTGAAACTTGTGGAAGACCCCGAGCCCTTCGACGAAGAGGGTAAGCTCGCGCAGCTCGTCTATGTTCCAGGGGGCGATTACGGTGTTCACGACGACCCTGACGCCGGGGGCGAAGGTCCTGAGCCTCTCGATCGCCTCGACGGTCATGGAGAAGGCGCCCTTTCTGGCGCGTGTCTTCTCATGGGTCTTCTCCAGGCCGTCGAGGCTTATGGAGACCGAGTCCACGCCGGACCGGGCGAACTCAACTGCCGCGCCTTTATCGAGGAGGAGGCCGTTGGTGACGGTATTGACCGAGGGGATGTGGGATTTTGCGGCATGGAGGTAATCGAAAAAGTCGGGTATGGTGAGGACCTCCCCCCCGGATAAAGACGCGTAGCAGCAACCCAACCCGCCGAGCTCGGCGACGATCCCCTTGAAGTCCTTTAGCGAAAGGACGCCCTGTCTGGGGTTGTTGGGGATGTTGCACATGATACATCTCAGGTTGCACCTGTTGGTAAGCTGGAACGTCGACGCGAGCGGAAAGGACCTTCCCGTGACGTAGTACCTTAGGTGCCAGAGGACGGTCCTCGCGAGGATCGCCGCCCCGGCCCCCTTCATGTTTACTATCCTACTCACCGGCCGCCCTCTTCGATGGTCCGCCGGATAGCCCCGTGTCTGCTTTGTGGCGGGTTACCGTCCCCTTCAGGTGCTGGGCGTAGTATCGCAGGTAGTCCACGCCCCGCTGGTGGCCAGTCTTTATGGATACGGCGGTCTCGCAGGCGAGGGCGAAGGCCCTCGGCATGAACCTGAGCCCCTTATAGACCCCGGTCCTCAGGAGGAAGAGGAGCACAGGGGTGGGCAGGAGCGGCAGGACGGCGTAGAAGTTCCGGAGGGCCTTGAATATCTTGAGCTCTTCGGCCGACAGCGAGCTGCCGTAGACGTAGAGCCGCGCTTTACCCTCCTCGATATCCTCTACCGCCTTCTCGTCGAGTATTCCGGCCTCGAGGCCCGCGCCCGTGACCTCGGTCTTCGGGTAGTAGAAGAGCGCGTAGCAGCAGACCCTGATGGCGTTGGTGGCGGCGTAGAAGGCGGCGGTCCGCTCGTGCTCCGAGGGGTCGGCGAAGGGCGCGCCGAAGATGTGGTCGAGCGAGTAGGGTATGCCCACGTCGTCGCAGACCCTTATGGCCCGCTTTATCTTCTCATCCGTCTCAAAGGACCTTTTGAGGACCTCCTCGCGGGTCTTGCGGTCCATGGTCTGGATGCCGAACATCATGCGGTTGCAGCCCGAGTCCTTGAGCATCCGCCCCATCTCCGGGTCAACCTGTCCCGTGTAGGCCATGCAGCTGTAGGGCAATCCGACCTCCGTGGCGTACCTTCGGGAAAACTCCCTGAACCAGCGCCTGTTGGCCACGAAGCAGTCGTCCATGAAGGCGACGTTGGTGAATTCGAACTTCTCCTTCATCGCCTTCAGCTCCCCTATGACGCTTTCGACGCTCCTCTGGCGCACGTATTTCTTCTCCTTGCCGTAGACGGTGCGCCTGAGGACGTTGTTGTAGCAGTAGGTGCACTGAAAGGGGCAGCCGCGGCTCGTTATCATCATGTACTTGCCGTGGTATATGGGTATGTGAGGGGCGAAGAGCTCCTTGTCGGGGTAGGGCAGGCCGTCGAGGTCCTGGACGAGCGGGCGCACGGGGTTTTTTATCACCCGGCCGTCATGCTTGAACCAGATATTCTCTATGGAGGTATCGGGGGCCCCGCTCTCCATGGAGCTCGCCAGCTCCACCATGGCCTCCTCTCCCTCGCCCACGCATACCATGTCCACGAAGGGGTTCTTTATCACCCGGTCCGGCACGGCCGTGGCGTGGATGCCGCCGAAGATTACCGGGACGTCGAGCCTGTCCCTTACCAGGCGGGCCACCTCGCAGGCCCACCGGTAGTTGTCCGTGCCCACTGAGAAGCAGAGCAGGTCCGGAGGGTCGGAGACTATCCGCTCCACGACGTCCGTCTTTCTGGCGAAGGCCTTCTTGAGTATCGGTATGTCGAGGTACTGCTTGTCGTCGAAGAGCCCCGGGTCGAAAACGAGGGTCACGTTGTGGCCCTCCCTCTTGAGAACGCTCGACAGGACCTCTATGGCGACGCTTTCGGCGGCGAGATAGGCGAAGGTGATATTCATAACTGCCCCTTTTTCGTTGCCCGTTGTCGGTTACCGGTTACCGGTTATCGGTTGACACCAACCATCAGTTAAGTCCCCCTCTAAGCCCCCCCTCCCCACCGCCCCCCCACCGCCCCCCCCACCCCCCCCCACCGGCCCCCCACCGGCCCACGTCAGCTGGCGAGCGGGACCTTTTTGTTCATCTTGAAGCGGAGGAAGGAGTAGGCCCCTCGGGCGTGTTTCCTAAAGGCGTCCCAGGAGTCGATCTTCTTAAGGCGTTTGGCTATGTACCCGGGCCTGAAGTAGAAGGACCAGAGGGCCCGCCGGGCCCACTTTTCGGCGTCTGGGACGAGGTAGGGCGCGCGGTCGTAGCGGCGTCCGGTGACGAACTCCTTCCAGTAGTCCTTTTCTATGAGCCCCCTGGCTACGGCGACCCGGAAGAGCTCGGTGTTGGGCAGCGGCGTGCCGATGGAGAATATCGCCCCGTCGGGGTTCAACTCCCGGGCGAACCTTATGGTGTCCGTCATCGTCTCCGGAGTCTCGTCTATGTAGCCGACCATGAAGTAGGCCATTACCTCTATGCCCGCCTCCTTCGTCCACCGGACTGTGTCGCGTATGCGCCCTAGGGTTATCTGCTTGCCCATGCGGTCGAGGACCTGTTGGTTACCGGACTCTATGCCGTAGCGGAGCGTATGGCACCCGGCCCGGCGCATGAGGAGCAGGAGGTCCCTGTCCACGCAGTCGATCCTCGTGGGGCCCTGCCAGCTGATGTTGAGGCCGCGCCTCAGTATTTCATCGCAAATACCCGTTATATGGGTCTTTTTAACCGTGACAGTATCGTTCCTGATGTTTATCTCCTTCACGCCGTATTCGTTCATCAGGAATTCGATTTCGTCGACGACGTTTACCGGGTCGCGGAAGCGGATGTAGTCGTCTATGTGGCTGCGGATGCAGAAGCAGCACTTGTAAGGGCACCCGCGGCTCGTTACTATCGAGCCGAAGGGGCTCCGGGCGTTGGCGAGCGAGTAGAGCTCGCCCGGAAGGAGGTGGACCGCCGGGAAGGGCAAGGCGTTGAGGTCCCTGGCGATGGCCACGCCGTTTTTGCCTATGCCGCCGTCTTTTCTGTAGACGATGCCTTCTATCCCTTCAATCTCACGGGCCGGGGCCTTTGCCCCTATGGCGGCGACGAGGTCCGGGAAGGAGTACTCGCCGTCCCCGTCGATGGCGTAGTCCACGTAGGGGCTCGAGAGGGTCTCCGGGGCGAATATGGACACGTGCGGCCCCCCCACGACCGTTACGGCCCCCGAGGCCTCCTTGGCTATCCTGCAGGTGGCGAGCACGTTGGCGGCTATGAGGGTCATGGCCGTAACCCCCACGACGTCCGGCGCCGCACGGGCCACGCGGCTTCTTATCCCCTCGGCGTCGAGGCCCATGGCGTTGGCGTCGAGGATCGATACCTCGACGCCCCTCTTTTCGAGCATCGCCGCCACGTAGGCGAGCCCCATGGGCGGCTGGGCCCCGATGGCCCTGTTCGTGGACTCTGGTGTCCACGTGTTTATGTTCCCCTCGTATGGCGGGTTTACCAGGAGCACCTTCATGACCTTGCCTCCACGGACCTTGCGAGGTTCAGCATCGCCCGGACGTTGAAGGAGTATAGAAAGTCGGTCTCCACGAGGGCGCAGTAGCATCCGTCGCAGGAGAAGGTCCTGTTCTTGAGGAAGGCGTTGCCGAAGCCGATATCCAGCCCGCTCGGCCAGTCCCCGGCGTTGAATATGGGGTAGCAGGGGGCTACCTGCCCCGAGGGCGTCACGGCGCAGTAGAGCTGCGCGGCCCAGCACTTTCTCTTGTTCTGCGACCAGACGGGGACCTTTATGTAGTCGAGGTACTCGTCGGAGTGGACTATCGGGGCGCCCCGGCGCTTCAGGTCCCTGAGCCTTTCGATGGCCCTCGCGTAGTCGCCGTCGAGCGCCTTGAGGCCGTTTATATTCCTCGACCCCGAGGAGTGGGAGTAGTCGATGACGGGCTGGAATATCATCTTAACCCCGAGGGACTCTGCGAGGGCGACCACCTCGTCGATGCGCGCGAGGTTCAGGCTCGTAAGGACGGTGTTCGTCCATACCTTCACGCCGGCGTCCTTCGCCGCCCTTATCCCCTCGACGACCTTGCCGAAGCTGCCCTTCATGCGCTGTGCGTCGTGTATGTCCTCGGGGCCGTCGAGGCTAACGGAGAGGATGTCGAGGTCCTTTATCTTCCTCAGGTTCCTGGCCACGAGCGAGCCGTTCGTGAACATCGTTGTAAAGAGCCCCCTTTGTCTACACCGGGCAACGAGCTCCCCTATGTCGGCCCTGAGGAGCGGCTCGCCGCCGTTGAAGCTGAACCTGCGCGCGCCGATGGAGGCGAACTCGTCTATCATCGAGAGCGCCTCGGAGGTGGTCATCTCCCTGGTCTTGTACGTGAAGACGTCGCAGTACCTGCAGGCGAAGTTGCACCTGTAGGTGGCGATGTAGGTGACGGACAGCGGGTAGCGCCTGCCGGTGATGTGGCAGAGCGCTATTCTCGACAGGAAGCCGAGGTCTTTTTTCACCCTGGTCATGGCGCTCATATCACACCTTCCCTCTCTTGCGGCCGCCCGCTCACAGGCGGGCACGGCCCGCCGGACGCGGCATGAAAGGAGCTTTTGCGGGGGCCGAAGCTACTCATCACCGCCCCTCTCGCAGGTGGTTATCGGGACAGCGGGGCGTCCCTCGCCCGACCCACGTCTGCGAGACGCCGCCACGGTGCCCCTCTTTATGAAGATGACGGCCAAAAGGACCGACCCTGCCACGATGGTCTCGTGGATGAGCGCCACGATGGTGTGGAAACTGAAGATGGTGTATAGGTATCGGAGCTCTATGCCCATGAAGACGGGCCATGGCGATTCATAGTAGGCGGAGCTCAGGGGATAGAAGAGCATCACGCCCCCGCGCGTTTCGAGCAGGTCGGGGGTGAAAAAATCGCAGATGGGATGGAGCCCCATGGCGACCGCGAGATAGAGCCAGAGCCGGGCCGGCGTGTCCCTCATCCATGGCCTGGCGGCGGCGTAGATGGCCATGGAGGCTGCGGTCGTAAAGAACAGCGAGTGGCTCAGGCCCCTGTGGAGCCCGAACCCGAAGAAGGGGAGCGTGATGAAGTCCGCATCCGGGAAGAGGCCCACGAATATGAAGAGGGCGAGGAGCCGGTAGTTGTCCCTCAGGCGGAGCCTGCCGCTCGAGGCGACGAATACGCTCGTCGACAGCAGCGAATGTGCTATGGGCAGAGGCATGAAAGTCTATCCCTTTCCATCTCTTTACCGCACCTTGTTCCCGGCAGCTCCCGTCTTCGGCAGCCCGGGCGTCCTGTGCGGCGGGGCGGGGTCCTTTTTGGCGGCGCCGGGGATGATGCCGAAGTCCGCCATGCGGCGCACCACGAAGTTGAACTGCGAGGGTTTTATGTATTTGAGCGCGGTGTAGACCTGCCGTGGCCGCAGGAAGAACTTCTTGAACGCCTTCGAAGGCGCGGCCTCGAGAAAATCGCGCTGTATGGAGTCGGGGACCCACGAGACCTGCTGGTAGCTCCTCCTCGTGGGGTCTGGGGTGTGCCACTGTCTCAGGTCCTTCCATATCCCGGAGCCGGGGAGCACGTCGAGCAGGAGGAACTGGGCCTTGTCGAGCGGGATCGACTTCGCGTACTCCACCGTCCTGGCTATGGTGCGCTCCGTTTCTCCGGGCAGGCCGAATATGAAGAACCCCTGGGTCAGCATCCCGGCCTTTTTCGCCTCCCTTACGGCGTAGGTGATGGTGGCGAGGTCGGTCTCCTTGTTTATGTTCCTCAGTATCTCGTCGTTGCCCGACTCGATGCCGAAGGCGATGAAGTAGCACCCGCTCCTTTTCATGAGCTTCAGGAGCTTCGGGGTTATGGTGTCCACCCGTATGCCGTTCGGGGTCGCCCAGCTGACCTTTATGTCCCTTTCGAGTATGAGCTCGCAGATCCCTTCGACGTGGCTCCTCTTGAGCGTTAGGTTGTCGTCCTCGAAGTGGATCTCCTTTACCCTGTACTCGCGGACCAGGTACTCTATCTCGTCCACCACGTTCGCCGGCGACCTGTACCTTATGCGGCGGCCCCATATCTCCGGGCTGGCGCAGAAGGTGCAGACGTAGGGGCAGCCCCGGGTGGAGGTTACGGGGGCAACGGGGAACTTTTTTACGAACCCCCCGTGGGGTGCCTTCTTGTACGTCCTCGGGTCCATCTCCTCCCAGTCCGGGAAGGGGAGCGAGTCGAGGTCCTTTATGTAGTCCCTCCTCTCGAACTCCTTCGTCTCCCGGGAGCAGACGCCCGGAATGGCGTCCGTCGGCCCGCCCCGGGCGATGGCGGCCACGAGCTCGCTCATCGTCTCTTCGCCCTCGCCCACCACCACGTAGTCCGCCTCCGTGCCCTTGAGCGTCTCATGGGGGAGCACCGACGGGTGCGCGCCCCCTATGACCACTGTCTTTCCGCGCGACCTCAAGAGCCTGGAGAGGTCGGCCACGGCCGGGTAGTAGTCGCTCAGGCAGTTTATGCCGACCACGTCGGCGTCCTTGCACCGGTCGAGTATCTCGTAGTTCGTGAGGCCGTGGTTGAGCCCGTCTACTATGAAGCAGTCCACCCCGTTTTTTTTCAGATAGGAGGATATGTACCCGATGCCGAGCTGGGGGGTTATGAGGTGGCTGTGGTAATTGGGCCTTGTGAGAACTACCTTCATCGCGTCCTCCCTTTGTCGGTTAAACTCTCCTCTCCCCCTAAACCCGGCCCTTCTCCATGCCGGGGGGCTTCGCCCCCGGCTCCGCGGCCAAATTGCGTAATCTCAAGCGAGCTCAACCCCCTGTGAGGCGCCGGATCTCTACCCATCCCTCCTCTTTCGGCGTACCCGGCCCCCGGTCCGTGGAGCCGGCCCTCTGCCTCCCCCGTCCGCCCGGCCCATGCAGCGCCGGCCGATTCCCTTTCGGCAAGGCCTTCGAGCCCGGGGGGAGGCGCCATGGGTACGCGCCCCTTCGCAGCGTGCTTCGCGCGCGGCTCGATCCGTATCGAGAGGGCTCTTGTCGATGCCGCGTCTCGTCTGTAGGCGAGCGCCTTTCTCGCCACGATGACGGCCACTTCGATGACCATAAGGGCGTAGAGCGCCCCGGCCGTCCTCTCGGCGCCCCCGAGGTCCCCCCTGTAAAGGGAGTGGACGAGGATAACGATGGCGGCGCCCATGAGGGTCAGGTACAGGGCACCGGGCCTTGCGAGGGAAAGGATAATCCCGGCCCTGAAACGTGATGCCGCAAAGACCGCGGCGGCCGCGACAAAGGCGGCCCAGGCGAGGTTTGCGGTCACCGCAGCGTAGCCCCCGTTTTTCAGAATAAGCATGGCGTTTGATATGATGAGGAGCAGCAGGGCGGCCTCGACGAGCCTCGCCTCGATGGTCCCTCTCCTGCGCCTGAAGAAGACGACCGTTACCGCCATCAGCGCGCCGAGGGAGGCGAGCCAGAGGGCCCCGCCCTCCCCGCCCATGACAAGCCCCGCGGCCTCGCCCGCGGCCGGTGTCCCCGCGCCTGTCGTAAGCTCCGCGCCCTTAACGTATGTGACACCGGGGGCGTAGTTCCTTATCCTCCACTCGACGGCCCCCTCCCTTGCGGGGACCTTGGCGGTGACCTCGAGCCTGTGCCACAGGCCGTCTCCGGGGTGGGGTTCGCTCGACACGTCCATGCCCGCCCTGTTCGAGAACTCGAGATAGGCGCTCTCGGGAGAGTCCGTCTTCACCCATGCGGAGAAGGTCATGAGCGACCCTCTATAGCGGGCCCTGGCCTGGAGCTTCTGGAAGATGAAGGGCGCGCCCCCGCCGCTGGACTCGAACCTCAAAGCGCCGCCCCCTTCGGGGCCGGCCTTTTCGATGGCCCCTCCCCCCTCCCCGGACCACCCTTCGGGGACGCCGCCCTCCCAGACGTCGAGCCCTGGGTTTTTAAGGAGGTCCGACGCCCTGGCCGGGGAGGAAGCGCCGGCGAGAAGGATCATGGTCAGGACCAGGACAAGGGCCTTTAACAGGGGGCATGGTCCGGCCCCCGTCCGCTGCCGCGCCTTCGCCCCGGGGCCGGCCTCAACCTTTCGGATCATCTTCATCCACATACTTTTGTCCCTTCGGCAGGGCAACGTCATGAGCGACGGCCCTGCGGCCCGACGGACCCGCCGGAGAGGTATATCCCGTCGTAGGTCTTCGTCCCTATCCCGCGGTTTTCTCCTCCGGACCCGCGCCGGGCAGGGGCCGGCCCGGGGATAAGCGTCACCCCCCTTATGGCCGCGCCGACGGAGACCTTTCCGACGCCCTGGGGCGCGGCCGCGCCGGTGGGCACGAGCGGCGCCCTGCCGTCCAGCTCCATGCGGAGAGATACCCCCCTGGAGCCGGCACGCACGGTGAGGCCAGGGACCCTGTACTCGCGCGCCTCGGGCGCGAGGGGAAATACGAGGGAACGGCCGTCGTCGACGGTCACGGTCATCGAGGCGGGGGCGGCGTAGCTCTTCGCCTTGAACCTGAGGTCATAGGTCATGGCCCCGTCGACCAACGGCGTTATCCTGAGCGTCGCGCTCCGTCCGAAGGCAAGCCACGCTCTCGCGGCGTCCCCGGCCCTGTCCCAGAGGGCCGGGGGTCGGACGAAGCGGCTTATGTTCACAAAGGCGTCTTCGCCCCGCTGAAGCTCGTTGATGAAATATCCGCCTCGACTGAATCCCGTGAAGCTCACGGTGGCAGTTGCCGCCTGGGCCGAGACCCTGTAGACCTTCGAGTCCGGAAAGGACGCGACCTCGTCGAGCCCGAGGTCCGGGTCTATCATCGGCGCCACCCCGAGCTTGTCGGTTCTCACCACCACGTAGTCGACGCCTATTCGCGCAAGCACCGAGGCGGCGAGCCCCGGGTTGGCGAAGGGTGAGGCCCCCGCCCCTCCCCTGTCTATGAGCTTTCCGAGGGCCCGGTTTACGGGCCTCGGGTCGTGCCCGACCGCGGCGAAGGGGTTTACGAGCCTTTTGGAGTGTATGGTCTGGCCGTAGAAGGCCTCGTACCTCCCGGCGTCATAGATGGACGTAAGGGGGTACTCGATGACCGTGACCTCATCGGGCCGATCGGCGAGCCAGCGGTACGCCCCCGGGACCCCTGTCATGTCGGTGTAGCCGACCGAGGGGGCGAACTCCACGGCGAGGAGCGCCGCGGCGGCGATGAAGACGGCGGCCCTGACGGACCGTGCGCGGATCCCGTCGGTGAGGGCCCAGAGGGCGAGCCCGGCGAGCACGGATGAAGCGAGGACGACGAGGACTATGACCCTCCTTATGTCCACGAAGGGGGGGAGCAGGGCGTGGAGATAGTAGACCGGGGCGCGGAAGACGAAGTCCCCGGCCCTTATCACCGGGGGTATGAGGAGCAGGACCCCGGCGGCGAGGAGGAAGGCGAAAAACCCCCTCGACCTCCGGGCGCGTCCGCCGGACGCCGACGGGAGCCTTATAAGCGCCCCTGCAAGCGCCAGTATCGTGAGGGTGAAGCCGACGTGGACCATCCTGCCCGAGAGCGGGTCGCCCGGCGGCGTGAGGGCTTCGGGTACGAGGCCGCCAAGAAGCGGATGGTCGGGGGCCGGGAAGAGGTAGCTGTACCATGGGACTATATAGGAGTCCGATATGGGTCTCGCGGCGATATCGAGCAGTGGGTGGAGGAAGAGGTATACCGACCCGGCGAAGAGGGCCGCTCCCGCCGCCATGGACAGCCTATGGCCGGGTTTGAGCCCGCCCCAGATTGACCGGAGGCCCTCGACCGGGGCTCCACGGCCCTGCCGGCCCCCGAAGGCGGCGCTGCCTGGCCCTTCCGCCGCACCCGCGGCTACCGGGCGGCCTCCGAAAAAGTATACAGCGGCCGCCACGGGGGCGGCGAGGAGCGCCGATATCTTGAGCATCGTGGAGACGTCCTCAGCGGTGTTGGACAGGAGGACCAGTATGCTGAAGCCCGCCGCAGCGGCGAGAAAGATCCTGCCGGAACCGGCCCTGGCGTTGCCGGCCCCTTCCACGGCCGGGGAATCGTGCGCCCCGTAGAAGTAGAGCACGCAGACGGCGATGGCCACGGCCGCGAGCGCGGCGTAGTACCCGAAGGAGAAGACGGAGAGCGCGAAGAAGAGGAAGGCGAGGCCCATGTGGACGGGCCTTTTCGTGCGCGCGAACCTTACGGCGAAGAGCAATGTGAAGGGCATGTATTGAATCTGGGCGGCGTCCATGCCGCCGGAGGCGGAGAAGACCGTGTGATAGGGGGAAAAGGAGTAGGCAAGGCCGGCGAAGAGGGCCGGGGCGAATGAGCCGGTAAGTTCAAAGACGAGGAGGTATACGGCGAGCCCTGAGAGGAAGAAGGACAGGAGGATCATCAGGTTGTATGACCCCACCGGGCCGATGAGCCACGTAATCGGCAGCGCCGCGAGGTGGTTGGCCAGGGTCATCTGCGTGAGCTCAACGCCGAAGGGGCTCTCCACGAAGGTGGTGAAAAAGGGTGAGTACCTGGGGTCGGCCATGGAGCGGGCGAACCACCAGAGGTGCCAGATGATGGCGTTGGCGTCATCGGCGGGCCCTGTGACGGCCCCCGTGGGGTCCGAGGCCACCGGATAGTAAACCAGGCATGTAACCCCGATGAAGACGGCTGATGCAAGCAGCGCCTTCTTAAGACCCGTCGCCGAACCGTTCCTTTCCAAGGAGTCTCCCCTCACAATCCCTCAAATTCTCTCGCTCAGTCCCCGCGCACCCCTCAACCCCCCTCGCCCCCCCCTGCCACATAACCATCTGCCCCCCAACCCACCCCATCACCCCATCACCCCTCTACCCCCTTGTGGCCGACCCTGTCGGCCCGGTTCAGACCGCTACGGCGTCACCGCTCAGGGAAGGGTCGGCTTTCACCCGGTGGTACTCGACCATCACCTGTTCCTCGAGTTGCTGCCGCGTGGGTTTGTCGAGGGGGTGAACGAGGTCCCTGTAGGTCCCGTCTTTCATCTTCTTGGCCGGCATGGCCACGAAGTAGCCCGTGTTGCCCTTGATGACCTTCATGTCCCTGACGACGAAGCAGTCGTCGAGCTTGATGGTCACATAGGCCTTGAGTTTCTCGTCACCGTCAACGGGAAGGATCTTGATCTCGGTGATTCTCATTCTCTGCACCTCCTTTTTGGGTTTTCCCTTTGCGATAGGTTGATGTGTCCATGCGGAATCGGCGTAACGGGACCCGGCTTTCCGGATGAACCGGTGGATAAGGCCGATGGTTGAGCGACCGGGTTTACGCACTTCTCCAGCGGGGTCTTCCGTTGTAAAAGGAGACTCGGGCGGGCATCCGTAGCTGCGCCGACCGCCGGAACCAAGGTACGTAACTGTGGAATCACTGACCGCAAACATTCAAGCGCCTTGCTAAACCGCCGGCCGCTCAAGGCTGCCGGGCCCGTGTGGACAAGAAGACTTATGAGTTTTTTAAAGGAGGTATGTTGACGTTAAATCAACAACGGGCATTCTTTAACAAGATTTATAATGCAAGGGCGGTGCCAAGGGTGAGCCGTGAAGGAAAGACAAGCAAAATCAACATGGTTCAGGATTGGTTTACTCGATGGCCGGGAAAATACCGCCGGCAATGCACAGGTTCTTATGCGGTCATGCACATGAATCTGTGCGTCGCCTGTCCCCTCTCCGGAGGCCCCGGGGAGCCCTCGACGGCGCGAAAGCTCTCATTGACATTGGCGGGGCTTTTGATTAATCTATGGAGCCATGGGCAAGGGAATCTCCTACAGGGACGCAGGGGTCGATATAGACGAGGGCAGCAGGCTCGTAAGGCTCATAAAGGGGCCGGTCCGCTCGAGCTTCAGGCCCGGGGTCATGGGAGATATCGGGGGATTCGGCGCCTTCTTCAAGGCGGGTTTCAAGGGGATGAAGGACCCGGTGCTCGTCTCGGCCACGGACGGTGTGGGCACCAAGCTCATGGTCGCCTTCATGGCCGACAGGCATGATACCGTGGGCGTCGACCTCGTGGCCATGAGCGTCAACGACATCGTGGTGAGCGGGGCCGAGCCCCTGTTCTTTCTCGACTACCTCGCAACGGGACGGCTCGACGCCGCAAGGGCCGCGAGCGTCGTAAGGGGGGTCGTCAAGGGCTGCAGGGAGGCCGGGTGCGCGCTCATAGGAGGCGAGACCGCCGAGATGCCGGGGCTCTACCGTCCGGGCCACTACGACCTCGCCGGGTTCTGCGTCGGCGTCGTCGAGAGGCGCGGGATTATCGACGGAAGGCGCATAAGGCCCGGTGACAGGGTCATAGGGCTCGCCTCGAGCGGGCTCCACAGCAACGGTTTCTCGCTCGCCAGGAAGGTACTCTTCGACAAACTGGCCCTTAAGGTCGGCTCGCGGCCCAGGGGGCTCAGGGCCGAGCTCGGCTCCACGCTCCTGAGGCCCACGAGGATATACGTAAGGCCCGTCCTGGACCTCCTCAAGAGGTTCACCATCAAGGGCATGGCCCACATAACCGGCGGGGGCTTTCAGGAGAACATACCGAGGATGCTCCCCGAAGGCGCGCGCGCGGTGGTGGACACCGGCTCATGGACCGTGCCGGCGATATTCCGGCTCATAGCCGAGGGCGGCGGGGTCGGCGCCGGGGAGATGCTCAGGACCTTCAACTGCGGGGTCGGCATGGCGCTGGTTATCTCACCCCGTGACGAGGCGGGCGTGCTCGAAAGGTTAAAAAAACACCGGCTCAGGGCCTGGACCATAGGCGAGATAGAGGCGAAAAAGAGCAAAAAGGGACCGGCCGTGGTCCTTACGGGCAGCGGGCCCTTCTGACAAATCCGGAAGACCTCCGGTCTTTATGACCCATGCTTAAAATAGGGGTCCTCGCCTCGGGCGGGGGCACGAACCTCCAGGCCATAATAGACGCCGCCGAAGCGGGCGGACTCGGCGCCGAGGTATGCGTCGTGGTGAGCGACAACCCGAAGGCCGGGGCGCTCGAAAGGGCCGCGAGCCACGGCATCCCGGGCGTGGTCGTGGAGAAGAAGGCATTCCCTTCGAGGGCCGGGTTCGACCGGGAGATGGTGCGGGTCCTGAAGGAGTACGGCGTGGAGCTCGTCGTGCTCGCCGGCTTCATGAGGCTCCTTACCGGCGACTTTCTCAAGGCCTTTTCCGGCAGGATAATGAACATCCACCCCGCCCTGCTGCCCTCCTTTCCCGGGCTCGGGGTGCAGAAGAAGGCCATAGAGCACGGCGTCAGGTTCAGCGGCTGCACCGTCCACTTCGTGGACATGGGGTGCGATACGGGCCCGATAATAATACAGGCTGTGGTGCCGGTCCTCGCCGATGACACCCCCGATACACTCGCGGCGAGGATCCTTGTCGAGGAGCACAGAATATACCCGAGGGCCATCCGGCTATTCAGCGAAGGCAGGCTCATGGTCGAGGGGAGAAGGGTCCTGGTGGACGGGGCTCCGGCCTGTGAGGGCGCCCTCGAAAACCCACCGCCAGAGCCCGGCGGGCCATGAAGGAGACCGTCCTCGTAAGCTCCTGCCTCCTTGGCCTGGCGACGAGGCACGACGGCGGCCACGCCCTCTCCGAGGAGGTCCTCGCCGCGCTCGGGGACGCGAACATCGTCCCCGTCTGCCCGGAGCAGCTCGGGGGCCTTCCGACCCCGAGGCCCGCTGCCGCCATAGCCGGAGGCTCGGGCGCGGATGTGCTCGACGGCCACGCAAGGGTCGTCGACATCGAGGGTGCGGACGTAACGGGCCGGTTCATCTCCGGGGCCGAGGCCGTGGGCGCGATAGCGGCCCTTACCGGGGCCTCCCGCGCCTGTCTCAAGGAGAATAGCCCCTCCTGCGGGGCCGGGTTCATATACACGCCCGAGGGGGAGCTCGTCCGGGGCGAAGGGGTGGCCGCGGCGCTCCTTCGCAGAAGGGGCATGGACGTAAAGTGTTTTTGACCTTTTATGGACGAAACGGGCGGGGGCGCGATGCGGGCGGCTCGATGATTTCACCGGCCTGAAAGGGGTCCATCCGGAAAACGTTCATCCGAAAGGAGGTCAACGCAGATGAAGGTTACATTCCAGGGGCATTCCTGCTTCACCGTGGAGGCCGGCGGCAGGTCCATCATCATAGACCCCTTCCTCAACGACAACCCGAGCGCCCGGATAAAGCCCGAGGACGTCAGCGTTGACGCCATACTCGTGACCCACGGCCACGCCGACCACATAGGCGACGCCGTAGAGATATCGAAGCTCACGGA
>JBHHVK010000002.1:0-34146 GCA_046754205.1 Thermodesulfobacteriota bacterium | reverse complement strand
CCGGGTCGGCGTGGTTCCTTCCCACGATGAAGTGGGTGCAGCCGAAGTTCTTCCTGATTATGGCGTGCCACACGGCCTCCCTGGGCCCGCCCATCCTCATGGCGAGCGGCAGGAGGGAAAGCGCCGTGGACTGCTCGGGGTAGTGGGCTATCAGGTGCTCGTAGCAGCGGATCCTCGAGTAATGGTCGATGTCACCGGGCTTGGTCATGCCGACGACCGGGTGGATCAACAGGTTCGCCTCGGTGTTCTGGGCGGCGCGGAAGGTCAGCTCCTGGTGCGCCCGGTGCATGGGGTTTCGGGTCTGGAAGGCGACGATCTTGCGCCAGCCGAGGCGCTCGAACTTCTCCCTCAACTGCCTGGGGGTGTAGCGGAGCTCCTTGAAGTCGTAGTGGCGCGGGGCCTCTACGCCTTCGAGCCTCCCGCCGAGGTACACGGGGCCTGCCATGTTAAGGAGGTAGTTGATGCCGGGGTGCACCGTATCGTCGCTGCCGAAGACCTTCTCGGCCTCGTTCTTTTTGTCCGGGGTCCATTTGTCCGAAACCGTGAGGACCGCCATGAGGACCCCCTCGGGGTCGCGCAGCGCCACGCGGTCACCCTCCTTTACGCCTTCGGCGAACTCCGCGGTCACGTCGAGGGTTATGGGCATGGTCCAGATCGTGCCGTCGGCGAGCCTCATCTTTTCGAGGACGGCCTCGTAATCCTTCTTTCCGAGAAAACCCTCGAGCGGGCTGAACCCGCCGCTCAGGAGCATCTCCACGTCCCACATCTGGCGCTCCGTAAGGTCCCATGAAACGAGGCCCAGTGCCTCTTCCTTGAGGGCCTCCGCCTCGGCTTCAGCCACTATCAGTTCCTTGAGTTCGCCTCCGTGAGGCTCTATAAGCTTAGTCACCTTGTGCCGTCCTCCTTATCGTGTAATCCTCTTTGTGGTATTATGAAGAAAGGTTTTTCATGTCCCTCGCCCCCCGGCCGATGTATCCGCGCCAGGGGAAGGCCGGGTCGCCCGTTACCATGAAGTACGGGTTTTAAGATTAATCCTGCGGCCCCTCAGTAGATGTACCGTTGCCATGTGAAGGCCGGGTCGCCCACGACCATGAAGTACGGGTTTTAAGATTAATCCTGCGGCCCCTCAGTAGATGTACCGTTGCCATGTGAAGGCCGGGTCGCCCACGACCATGAAGTACGGGTTTAAGAGGTCCTCCTTGTTGTACACCAGCGGGGCCCCGTCAAGGTCGGTGACGGCGCCGCCCGCGGCCTCGACCACGCACTGGGCCGCCGCGGTATCCCACTCCATGGTGGGGCCGAACCTCGGGTAGAGGTGGGCGGCCCCCTCGGCTACGAGGCAGAGCTTCAAGGAGCTCCCCATGCCCACGAACTCGACCTGGCGGCCCTCGGCGCGGAGCCTTTCGACGAACCTGTCCGTGGCCTCGCCCCTGTGGGACCTCGAGGCCACGACCTTGAGCGCGCCGCCAGCGGGGCCCCCGGCCCTTATCGCGATACTACCCCCTTTCGAGGCCTTCTTCGCGCCCGAGCCCGCAACCCCCGAGTAGGTCACCCCGAGAGCCGGGCAGTGGACCACCCCGACGACGGGCCGGCCCCCTTCCACGAGGGCGATATTGACGGTGAACTCGCCGTTACGCTTGATGAACTCCTTCGTGCCGTCGAGCGGGTCGACGAGGAAGAACCTCTCCCAGTCCCTTCTCCGGCCGTAGGGGACCTGCCCGGACTCCTCGGAGAGGACGGGTATCCCCGGGGCGATGTCGGCGAGCCCGGCGATGATGACCCTGTTTGAGGCCTCGTCGGCCATGGTCAGCGGGCTCCGGTCGTCCTTGTAGGTGGTGCCGAAGTCGGCCCCTGAGTATATCTCGAGTATCGCCCTTCCGGCGGCGTCGGCGAGCGCGGAAAGCTCGCCGACGAGGCCGTCTGACAACCCCCCGCCCCCCCCCTCGCCCCCCCCCTCGCCCCCCTTGACGGTTCCTTCGGCCACGCTCTCTCTCCCGCTGGAAGACCCCAGCCAGATATATTTCTATTTCACCGGGCCGGGGCCGGGACGTCAGGCGCACGGAGAGGCGGCTGCGGGCGCGGCCTCGAGTCCGGTATTTCCGACTGGTGAGGAAACGGGTATTCTAAAGGTTTTCTCGCCGGGATTCAACAGGTTTATTTGTGGAGCCCGCACTCGGTCTTCGCAAAACCATCCCAGCGGCCCGCCCTCTCGTCCTCGCCGGGGATTATCGGCCTGGTGCAGGGCTCGCACCCGACGGAGGCGAAGGCCTGGTCGAGGAGCCTGTTGTAGGGCACGCCGTTGCGCTCGAGGTACTCCCAGACGTCGCGCGACGTCCAGTTGACCAGCGGGTTGACCTTCACGAGGCCGTGCTTCGGGTCGATGCCCACCACCGGGGCGTTTTTCCTCGTGGGGGACTGGTCCCTGCGGATGCCGGTAATCCAGGCCTTGAGCCCGGAGAGGACCTCTTTCAAGGGCTCGACCTTGCGGATCCTGCAGCACTCGTCGGGATTACGCTTCCAGAGCTCGGGACCGTACTCCCTTTCCATCTCATCGAGCGTCAGCTTCGGCCTGTACATCTCTATCCTGATGCCGTACTTGCGCTCTATCTCGTCCTTGAGCTCCAGGGTCTCGGCGAAGTGGAGCCCGGTGTCGAGAGAGAATATGCGGGCGTCGGGCTTTATCTTGACGAGCATGTCCACGAGGACCGGCTCGCCGAAGCTGCAGGCGAGCGCGAAGTCCTCGCGAGCGAAGTTATCCACGACCCAGCGGAGCACGTCCTGGGGGGGGCTTCCCTCCAGTTCATCGTTCACCTTGCCGAGCTCTTCGGCGGTCCAGACCTTAACGCTTATCATGGCAGATGCTCCCTTTGCCTCTTCATTCTTCCTCGAATATGACGACCTCGCAGGGGGCCTTTTCCTTGACCTCCTCGGCGAGGGACTTTGAAAAGTACTTGAAAAAGCTCCTCTTCCTGCGCTTTATGAGGACGGCGAGCCCTATGTCCCGGCCCTCCATGGCGTCGAGCACGGTGGTGACGTAGTCGCCCTCCTCCATCAGGGGGTCGAAGTCCACGCCCGCCTCCATGGTCCTTATCTGGAGACGGCCGAGCTCCTCGTAGCCCCTCTGGCGGTACTCCTTCATGAGCGACTCGGTTATCTGCACCGATGGCCTGTCGCCTATGAAGCCCACGTCCGTAAAGGCGTCGAAGACCTCCTCGGCGAGCTCCTTTTCGAGGATGTAGAGGGCCACGAGCTTAACGCCCGCCTCGGCGGCCTTTTCCACGGCGTAGCCGAGGACCTCTTCGGAGGTCCTCGAAGTGGATAAGACTAAGAGCACATTTTTCATTTTACCACAACGGCTCCCGGGCTGCTACCCGTATCCCTGCCCTATGAGGGGCCACCAGAAGGCGGCCACCAGGTTGAAGGCCACCCATGCCGTGATGAACATGATGAAGCCACCCTTTATGAGGTCGCGGACGCTTACGTAGCTCGACGATATCGCAAGCGCGTTAGCCGGCGTGCTCATGGGGAACATGAAGGCAAGTCCCGCAGGCACGGCGACGGCATAGGTCATGACCGTAGGGTCCATGGAGAGCTTTCCCGCCAGCCCCATGGCCACGGGCAGGAGCACGGCTATGACCGCGGCGTTGCTCATGGCCTCGGTCAGAAGGAGCGTGAGGAGCGAGATGAACCCGATGACCAGCATCGGCCCCGTGGCCCAGGAGCCGAGGACCGAGCCGACGAGCCACTCGGCCGCCCCGGATCTATCGAGGGCGGTGCCCAGGATGATGGCCCCGCCGTACATGAGGATTATCCCCCAGTTGACGTACTCCTCTATGTCCCTCCACCGGACGAGCCTGAAGACGAAGAGCACCACCACCGAGGAGAGCGCGATGGTGGATAGCCCGACCCTGCCGCCGAAGAGTATCCAGCAGAGGATGGTGGCGACGAGGAGCAGGCCCACGGAGTACTCCTTGAAGGAGACCTTGCCGAGGGCCCTGACCCTTGCGTCGAGCACTTCCCGCGCCCTGTCCACCCCGTCTATGTCCACGGGGAAGAACCTCGTCAGAAGGAGATACCCCACGACGAGGAGTATCACCACCACGGGGAAGACGGCGATGGAGTAGTCGAGGAAACCTATGGTCTCGCCCGTGGTCTCGCTCAGGATGCCCATGGCGAGCGGCACCCGGGCCCCGCCGAGGAATGTCGCCACGCCGCCTATTACGCACCCCCAGGCCAGCGCGAAGAAGAGGAGCTTGCCGTAGTTCGACCTTCCCGGCCTGAGGCCCAGGCTCTTCGATATCTCGAGCACTATGGGGAAGAGCATGGCCGCCACGGCGTGCTCGCTCATGAAGAAGGAGAGGAACGCCGCCAGGAGGAAGATGCTTATGAGGAGCCTTTTCGGCGAGTACCCCGACCTGTCGAGTATGGTGAGCGCGATGCGGTTGCTGAGCCCCGTCTGCATCACCGCCCCGGCGAGTATGAACGCGCCGAGTATGAAGAAGACCGCCTCGTTGCCGAAGAGCCCGAGGGTCTCCTTGTGGGGGAGTATCCCCAGCACCGGCACCAGCACTATGGCGAAGAGCGACGTAATCGCGAGCGGCACGGCGCCCGATACCCACAGCACCAGGCAGAGGACGAAGACGGCTATGGCCTTCTGTCCCTCGGGCGTCAACCCGGCCGGGGTCGGCACGGCCAGGACGAGCCAGAAGATCAGCGCCATGGCCAGGAAAAAGACCGGCCTCAGGGACCTCTGCAGAAGGATAACCCATATGGGCCTTGTGTCTATCTCAACGCTCAATTGAGTAGGCTCCGCAGAGTGGTCCCCGCCCGTCGTTACGAGTTCTCAGAGGGGTCCTTGACCTCCTTAACCCTTAGCTTTCTCCTGATCGTCGAAAGGCCCCAGGCGGCCTTGAGCCCGAGCCTCGTCCCGTAAAAACTCTCCATGAGGGTCGCCTTGTCGCCCTGGCCGCCCTCGTCCACGAGGAGCCTTCCCTCCACCGGGGTGGTGACCATGCTGATGTCGCGGACCCAGCGGAAGTTCACCGCGCTCCCCTTGAGCGCCTTGTACAGGTGCCTGTATACGGGGATTATGACGTCCGCAGTGAGCGGGTGAATGTGGTACGACCTGTCCCTCGTGGGCCTGATGACCGGAAGTATCGGCACCACCCCCATGGAGACGAGAAAGTCTATACCCTGGACAGTGGAGCCCGGGGGCTCGAGCCCGACGATGAGGTGAGAGGCGACGGTGCCGTTGGGGAATACGCCGGCGGCGTAGCCGAGGGCCTCCGCGTACCTCTCCCAGCCTATGAGCTCGGCCCTGCCCGGGCAGATGAGCCCGAAGAGCTCGCGGTCGTATATCTCGAGGTTGTAGAGGACCGAGTCGGCCCCCATGGCGTAGGTCCTGTCTATCCAGCGGTTGTCCTTCGGCGGCAGCGCCTCCACGGCCACCAGAACGTTGAAGTGCTTCTTTATTGCCCTTACGTAGGGCCGGAGGAACTCCACACCCCCGTCGTCCCCCTCGCTGAACCCCACCGAGAGGTATATTATCTCCGAGACCTTCTCCTTCAGGACCGCGGCGACCGTTTCGAGCACCTCGTCCACGGAGAAGACCGTCTCGTCCGCGCCGATGACGTCGAAGTTGCCGGCGCAGTACTTGCACTCGACCTTCCGGTTGAAGAACTCGCACCTCGGAGACGGGGTAATGACGGTGTAGCTGCCGTGGACCGAGGCGATGCGCGAGAAGGGAACCCCCGTGGAGGTCTTCCGGTAGTAGAACTCGGGCTTGGGCAGGAACCTCACGGGCACCTCGCCGGCCCCGTCGAAGGTTATGGCGTGCCCATCGCCGGACTTCTTTATGACGTACGGCGACGTCGAGGCCACGTAGTCGCTGCAGGGGACGTTGACCAGCGTGCCCATGGGCAAGAGTATGTCCATGCCGTCGGCGCCGCAGGCCCAGGCCTTGAGCACCGGGTCCTCTATCCTGATGCCCTGGAGCATGAGGTCTATCTTCAGGGCCCCGGGGTTATCGAGGTAGTTGTTCTTCATGCCGGCAACCTTTATGAAGGGGCGATGCACGCTCCGGGCGTCAGCCGGCGCTCCACTCGCAGGCCTCCTGCTCGTACTCGCGGAGTTCCGTAATCGTGGGGCTGCCCCCGCAGAGCGCGCACTCGGGGTCGCGCCTGACCTTGACCTTCCTGAAGCCCATCTTGAGGGCGTCGAATATCAGGAGGTTTCCGGCGAGCGACTCTCCTATGCCGAGTATCTCCTTAATGGCCTCCACGGCCTGGAGGACGCCGATTACCCCGGCGAGCGCCCCGAGGACCCCGGCCTCCTGGCAGCTCGGCACGAGCCCCTTCGGGGGCGGCTCCGGATAGAGGCACCTGTAGCAGGGGCCGCCGTCGTGGGGCTTGAAGACCGAGACCTGGCCGTCGAACCTGAACATGGAGCCCGAGACGAGGGTCTTTTGCTCGAAGAAGCAGGCGTCGTTGACGAGGAACCTGGTGGGGAAGTTGTCCGACCCGTCGAGGACTACGTCGTATGGGCGTATCACCTCGCGGATGTTCTCCTCGGTGAGCCGCCCGTGGAAGGCCTCGACCTTGACGTCAGGGTTGAGGGCCTCGATGGATTCCCTGGCGGAGTGGACCTTGGGGGCGCCCACATCCGAGTTTGTGTGGATTATCTGGCGCTGGAGGTTGCTGACGTCCACGGAATCGCCGTCGGCCAGGCCTATGGAGCCCACGCCGGCGGCGGCGAGATAAAAGAGGCTCGGGCTGCCGAGCCCCCCGGCCCCGAGGACGAAGACCCGGCTCTTGAGGAGCTTGGCCTGTCCACGGCCGCCCACCTCGGGGAGTATGATGTGCCTGGAGTATCGCTCTATCTGTTCTTCCGTAAAGTCCATGTCAACAAAAAAGCTCCCTTCCTTGCCGCAATCTCATCGCGGGGTGAAGATGTGCGCCCGGGCCCTCTTCAGGCCCGCCCCGCACCCGCGGCCGAGATCAGTCGACTATCTTTATCTTCTCTTCCCTGAAGGGCTCGTCATCCTTGTCGAAGATCCAACTCCTGGCGGAGACGGTCTTTCCGCCCTGGACGGAGACAATGATGTATGAGAACCCCGGGTGCCCCTCGGCGCGGTCGAACTCGCTGGGACGGTCGGGGTGGTCCGGGTGGGAGTGGTAGAAGCCGAGGATGTCGAGGCCCTGGGTCCTGGCGACCTTGTCGGTCAGGTGATACTCCTTCGGGTCTATTACGTACCTGTCCCTGGACCTCTCGGTGTTGGCGTTCGTGCCGCGCTCCACCTGCCAGACCCGCTTGTCCCTTATGGCCTTGCCTACGAGAAAACCACAGCACTCGTCGGGATAGGCGTCCCTGGCGTGGTTTATAATCTCGTCATATACGGCCCTCGGTACGTGTATGGCGCTCTTGCCAAAGCCTAATATCATAAACTCAGCCCATGCCCCCTCAAATCGCTTATTTCACGTACAGGCCGCGGTCGCCCCCGGGCCCGGCGCCCAACGCGCCATCGCCCTGCCTGTCGCACCTGCCCCCTACCCCTCCCGCACGCTCGTCCAATCACTCTTCGCCCTCCCCCTGCCCCCCCTGCCCCCTCCCCGGCCGTTATGCCTCGTCCCAGAGCCTGGTGGAGAGGTACTTGTCGCCCCCGTCGGGGAAGATGACCACCACCAGCCCCCTGTCGAGGTTCCGGGCCACCTCGAGAGCGCCCCACATGGCCGCTCCCGAGGACTGGCCCACGAGGAGCCCCTCCTCGCGGGCGAGCCTCTTGGCCATGTCGTAGGACTCCTCCGTGGGGGCCGGCACCTTGCTGTCGTGCTGCTCGGCGTGGTAAATGCCGGGCACTATCGAGGAGGCCATGTGCTTGAGGCCCTCGAGCCCGTGCAGCGGGCTGTCCGGCTCCACCGCCACGACCTGTATGTCCGGGTTGAACTCCTTCAGGCTCCGGCCCGTGCCCATTATGGTCCCGCCGGTGCCTATGGAGGCCACGAGGTGCGTAACCTTGCCCCCGGTCTGCTCGATTATCTCCGGGCCCGTGTGTTTGTAATGGGCCATCGGGTTGGAGGGGTTGTTGTACTGGTCGAGCTTGCAGTATATCTCCGGGTTTTCAACGTATATCTTCCAGGCGAGCCTTATGGCGCCGTCCGAGCCCTCGAGGGGGTTGCTGAAGACCACCTCGGCGCCGAAGGCGCGGAGCGTCTTCTTGCGCTCCTCGCTCACGTTCTCGGGCACGCAGAGCCTTACCTTGTACCCCTTGACGGCGCATATCCAGGCGTAGGCTATCCCGGTGTTGCCCGAGGTGGAGTCGAGAAGGACCTTGTCCTTCGTGAACCTGCCGCTATTTTCGGCGTCCTCTATCATGCTGAGCGCCGCGCGGTCCTTGACCGAGCCCCCGGGGTTGCAGCTCTCGAGCTTGGCGTAGATATCCACCCCGGGAGCCAGCCCCCTGGTGATGTTGTTTATCCTCACAAGGGGTGTGTTGCCCACGAGCTCGAGCACCGAGGCGCCGACCCTCGCCCCGCCGGAGGTGTGAAGAACCGCGCCTTCGCGGTCGGGGGCCGCGAGATTACGTCCCTGTCCTCCCATAAACCATTACCTCTCGAAGGTTACGTGACCTGCCGAAGGGACACGCCGACCAGACTCCTGCACGGCGGCCGGATAGGGCCCTCTTCCTGAAGCGCGCCCATCCGGAAAAGGGCGGGCGGAAACGGGCGAGGCCGCCGCAGAATACCTTAGTAGACTTCTCAACTTTTAAACTATAATACCTTAGTTCTTTTGTCAAGATATTTTACCACCGAACGGCAAATTCAAACCCTTAAAAACCTTACATTTTTTAAGGTATTCGAGGGGTCAGCCCCCCCCTGCGCGGCGGGCCGGGCGCGGCGGGCAGGACAAAAAAACCCCCGCCGGGCGACGGGGGTCCTTGTATGCGCAATCGCCGTCTCAACCCCCGGCAGCGGGGACAAGGGGATGGGCGGGCGGCGGCCGCAGGGGTCACTCGATGATATCGAGCTCTATGGGCTCGACCTTGACGCCCTTGCTGATAAAGAAGTCGATGGCCCTGTCTATCTCCTCGGGCTCCCCTTCGAGCTCGAGCGCCACGAGCCCCACCGCGTCCGACACGCTCGCCTGCCTGATGTTGAAGGCCACGCCGCAGAGCTTGCCGCACTGGTAGAGGAGCGGTTCCTTCACCTGCTCCTTCGGGTATGTAAGGTAGACCCTCTTCTTCACCGGGACCCTCCGGCTATGGCTGGGATGATGGAAAGCTCGTCGCCGTCCTTGAGCTCGGTATCGAGGTTGTTCATGAACCTGATGTCCTCGTCGTTGAGGTAGAGGTTCACGAAGCGCCTGAGCCTGCCGTCCTCCTCGCAGATCCTCTCCTTGATGCCCGGGTAGTTCTTCTCGAGGTCCTCTATAACCTGCCCGACGTTCGTCCCCTCGGCGGCTACCTCATCGGAGTTATTGGTAATCTTCCTGAGCGGTGTGGGTATCCTCACCTTGACTGACATCGCGCACCTCCTGAATATATCCGCTTTTTTTAATCCTGAACCCGGTCTGTGCAAAGGGGGTAAAAAAGGGGAGCCTTACGGCCCCTGCCTCGCCCCCCCCGCCACCTATGGCTGTCCCATGCCTCGCCCCCCTCGCCCCCCTGCCCCCCTGAGCCCCATTTACAGGCCGGACACGTCCGCCGGGGGGGGGAGAGCGTCACCCTAAGCCCCCTACACTCCCTAAACCCCCTACCCCCCTAAGCCTCCTTGCGGACCTTGAGGCGGAAGTGGTCGTCCTCCCTCTTCACCTCCACGACCCTGTGCCCCTCCTCCTTTATGGACTTGGGCACGTTCGCGATAGGCTCGCCGCTGTCGAGGACGAGCTCTAAGACCTGGCCCTCTTCCATCATCTCTAACTTCAGCTTTGCCTTGACGAAGTTCGTGGGGCACATCACTCCCCGCAGGTCGAGGGAGACATCGGGTTTGATTTCACTCATAAGGGGAACTCTCTTCCTGTTCGTTCGGTATCGTCAACCCGCCTTCTCGGTCGGTTTCTTATAGCCCCCCGACTCCGCCGCGGGCTCGGTGACGAGCAGCGGACCCATGAACTCGATGTACTTGTCGAGCCCGACGCGCTTTAAGGTGTTGCCTATCCTCTCGAAGCGGTCTCCGTTGGCGTTGTACCACTCGACGGTCTTTTCTATTACCGCGGCGACCCTGTCGTCGGGTATGAAGTTGGCCACCTCGACCGACTCCATGGGGTGCCGTCCGTGCTTGCCGCCTATCCTTACGGTGTGGCCATACCTCTTGACCTTCCAGGCCTCGGTCGGGCAGGCGCGGATGCAGTCGCCGCAGTAGATGCATTTTTTCGGGTCGAAGTAGGGCATGCCCGTCTCCGAGTCGCTCTCTATGGCGTCCTCCTTGCAGGCCTCCGCGCAGATGGTGCAGCCCGTGCAGAGCGGCTTGTCCCACTCGGGCTCGACGACGCCCTGGAAGCCGAGGTCCATCTCCTTGCTCCGGGAGCAGTCTATGGGGCAGCCTGAAAAGCAGGTCTTGAACTTGTGGGGCGTGGGCGTGCCGAAGAACTTCTCGTCGACCATCGCGGCGAGCGCCTGGGTGTCGATGAGCCCGTTGGGGTTGTACTCGCAGCCCCCGCAGGCCGTGGGCACGCGGACCCTGGGTCCGCAGGAGGCGACCTTCTGGCCGATCTTTTCAAGCTCCGCGACTATGTTGTTGAACTCGTTGTAGTCGACGTAGAGTATCTCGAGGGACTGGCGGTAGCTGAAGTGCACCACCCCCTTTTTGCTGTACTTGTCGGCTATCTTGGATATCTCAACGAGCTTTTTAGTCTCCATCCTCCCGCCGGGGCACCTGAGGCGCACGGTGAAGAGGTCCTTCTGGCGCTGCTTTATGAAGCCGCCGGACTTGAGGTCGCCAAAGTCCACCTTGCCGTGGCCTACGCCTTCGAGGGCGACGTCGACCTTGTGCCTCTTGTCCTCTATGAAGTGGTCCGTCATGGTTCAGATCGCTCCCTTCCATATCATCATCAATTTCGTCCGTTCCCGGCGCGGCGCCCCTGGGCGGGCGTAAAGAGGCCGCCGGCGCGGCCGGGCCGGACGCAAGACCATATCTTTTTATGATACCAGAAATCCGGCCGATTTGAGAGAGTTTTTTTAAGGCCCCGGCGCCCGGTCCGCGGCCTTCCGGCCCGGCCGGGGTCAAAGGGCGAGCTCTTTTTCCTCTGCCCTGACCAGGGCGTCGAACTCCCCGAGCCTGGCGTCTATGACCACCGGGGGCTCGATCGAGCCGTTCAGGGCCTCCTGCGTCTTGAGGCCGTTTCCGGTTATGGATATCACTATGGACTCGTCGGTGGGGATGCGGCCCTGCTCGATGAGTTTTTTGGCCACTCCGAAGGTCACGCCCCCGGCGGTCTCGGCGAAGACGCCCTCGGTCTCGGCGAGCATCTTCATGGCGTCCACTATCTCGGCGTCGGTGACGTCCTCGCCCCAGCCTCCGCTCTCGCGGATGGTCTTTGCGGAGTAGTATCCGTCGGCGGGGTTGCCTATGGCCAGCGACTTGGCTATGGTCCTGGCCTTGACCGGGCGGATGAGCTCACTGCCCTCCTTGACGGCGGTGACGATGGGCGCGCACCCGGCGGCCTGCGCCCCGTAGACGCTGGTCCCGGTGTCCTCCACCAGGCCGAGCTTCTTGAACTCCTCGAAGGCCTTCCATATCTTGGTTATGAGGGAGCCCCCGGCCATGGGCACCACCACGTGCTTCGGGAGCCTCCAGCCGAGCTGCTCGGCTATCTCGTGGCCGAAGGTCTTCGAGCCCTCGGCGTAGTAGGGGCGTATGTTTATGTTGACGAAGGCCCAGCCGTACTTTCCGGCTATCTCCGAGCAGAGGCGGTTGACCTCGTCGTAGGCGCCCTTGATGCCCACGACCTTGGCCCCGTAGACGAGCGTGCCCGTTATCTTGGTCTGCTCGAGGTCGTAGGGGATGAAGACGTAGCTCTTCATCCCGCAGGCGGCGGCGTTGGCCGCCACGGAGTTGGCCAGGTTTCCCGTGGACGCGCAGGCCACGGTGTCAAAGCCCATCTCGCGGGCGCGGGATATGGCCACGGAGACGACGCGGTCCTTGAAGGAGAGCGTGGGGTAGTTGACGGCGTCGTTCTTCAGGTAGAGCTCGCGCACCCCGAGGACCTTTTCGAGGTTTCTCGCCCTTATAAGAGGGGTGAACCCCACCTGGCCCCCGACGGAGGGGTCTCCATCGAGGGGGAGCAGCTCCCTGTACCGCCACATGTTCGGCTGCCTCGACTCGATGGTCTCCCTGGTGAGGACCTCCTTTATCCTATCGTAGTCGTAGTGGACTTCGAGAGGGCCGAAACAGAGCTCGCAGACGTGCAGGGCCTCGTGCGGGTACTCCTTGCCGCACTCCCTGCACCTCAACCCCTTCATGCAATTCATACACTCTCCTCCTCTTCGTTTGCCCGGCGGAACGGGGCCCGCGGGTCTTCGCGCCGTTTTTTAACGGATGACGTCTTTCAAGGGCTTTTCGTTATCAAGGCGGGGCCTGAGGGTCGGGGGGATGGAAAGGGCATTAAAAAAGCCCCTTCTTATTTTCCGAAGCTAAGAAGAGGCGGTAACCTTTCCTTATCTTCCAAGTCCTGGGAAACCCGAGCCCCCCTGGGGGTACGGGTTGCGACGCCCGGCACGGTACATGACGTCTCCCACGGCCTTGCTGGAATTAGCACCTGACATCACGCCCTGAGGCGGACCGGTTGCTGTGGCTTCATCGGGCCAGTCCCTCTGCCACTCTCGATAAGAAGTCCGTGAAATATTAAGTTGTAGGTTAACTTATAGTATATATCGAGGACTATTGTCAAGCCTTTTTTATGGTTGCGCCGGAGGGCCTACTTCCTGTGGCAGGCGAGGCAGAGGCGGCTGCCGGCGTTGTCGATGACGAGCATGGGGCCGGCGTGGCTCGCCTTCGAGTAGGGCAGATGGCAGGTCGCGCAGCCGACCCTGCCATCGGCGAGCACGAGCCTCGGGTCGAGGTCCGCGGGCGGCGCGAGCGAGCGGTCGCGGGCCGCGGCTGCAGCGTAGTCCATGCCCACGGGGTGGCTGGTGCGTCCCGGGTGACCGGGAGCGCCGGAGGCAGGGTCGGCCTCGGCGCCGTGGCACCCGACGCAGGAGGCGGACTCGGGGTCGAGGGTGAAGGAACCCCCGGACGAAGCGCCCGCGGGATGGAATAGAAGGATAACGAAGAAGACCACTGCGGCGGCGAACGGAGCGGTACCGCCCCGTGATATGAAGTTTCTCATCGCTTATCTCCCCGGTCCGGGCTCAGAAGGTATAGGTGATACCGGCCAGGACGGCGTAAGAGCTCCAGTTGACCTCGTTCAGGCGCGTATCGGACGAGCCGCCGACGGCGGAGTTAATCCTGTCGATGCCGTCCGTTGCGCGCCAGTGGTGCGCGTCGGCCGCAAGTCCCGCACTAAGGCGGCTGGTGAAATTATAGTCCGCCCCGACCGAAAAGACAAGCCCGTAGCCTTCGGCCGTGTGCTCGAAGCTCACGGGGTGGGCGAGGTCCGTTCTGAGGTTCCAGTCCGCCTCTGCCCTGTAATACGCATAGTGGTACTCAAAGGAGCCCGTAATGGAGACCGCTCCGCCCGAGAGCCGGACCTCCGCGCCGCTCCAGGGGCCGAACCACCAGGCCGAGTACCGGCTGTCAAGACCGGCTATAGGACCCAGGGGGGCGACCTTCGGGTTGATCGACGGCCTGGAGACGGTCTGGAGGCCGTCGGTTATGGAGAGGTTCTGCCTGTGGTAGGAAAAGCCGAGGAGAGGCGTGACGGTGAGCCACGGCGCCGGCCTCCAGCCGGGAGACTCGAGGGCCGCCGAGAGGTCCCAGAGGTTCCCATCGCCGGCGTTGTTTTCCGAGCGGGACCACTCGAGCGTCCTGTCGTCTCCGGCGAAGTCCGAGTCCTGGTTCGAACCGCTGTAGATGGAGCCCCAGTCCACCGAGCCCCTGAGCCAGTAACCCGCGGCGATGTGGACCCTGCCCGAGCCCTTGAGGTAGACGCTCTCGACGTCCCTCCAGGTAAGCTCGGAGAGGATGTTGGGGTTTGCCCCGGCCGTGTTGCCGGCTATGCTCCAGTCGAGGTCGTCCGTCCTTATGCCCGTTGAGAGGGTGAGCTCAAGGGGGCGCGCCGGGCCGGGCGCGGGCGCAGGGCGCTCCGCCGCCGACGCGGACCGGCATTGGAGCGCGACGAGCGAAAAGAGGACGAGGGCGAGGACGAGACCGACGCCGCGGATTGGATGAAAGACGGCTCTTGTGCGCAAGGGGGGACTCACTCCTCTATAATCCCGAACCGGGTCTCCCTTATCTGCCCCGATCGGCAGAGCGGGCACCGCGCCGGGGTCTTGAAGCGGTCCCTCTTCCTGAAGGCAAAACCGCAGCCGCCGCAGAGCGGGGGTTCGACGACGAACCTCAGGCGCCCCCGCCCCCCCCGGCCCCCCCGGCCCCCCCGGCCCTTGCCGCCGTCCCCCGAGTGCCCCACCGAGCGGGCCACGTGCGGCAGGTGCTCGTAGACCTCCTTCTCGGATATGCCGACGGCGCCGGAGATTTCCACGGCGGTCATCATCCCGGCCCTGAGGGCCTCGATGATCATCTGCCGGACTGTCCGTTCAGGGGTCAAAGGGGGTCGCCTTTCGCAAGAGGGTTTTTCCTCCGAACCCCGGGGGTCTTCAGGGCCGCCCGGACTCGACGCCCACGAGGTCGTAGTCCCACGCCTCGGTGACCCTCACCGTGATAATGTCTCCCGGCCGGGCCGAGGACCCGGTTATGTAGACGCAGCCGTCCACCTCCGGGGCCTGGGACCATGCCCTCCCCTTCAGGGGGAAACCCTCGTCGTCGGCGGCGCCTTCCACGAGGACCCGGAGCTCCGCGCCCACAAGCGAGCTGTTCTTCTCAAGGGATATGACCCTCTGGGCCTCCATCACCGCGTTCATCCTCTCGGTCTTGACGCTCTCCGGGACCTGGCCTCCCATGTCATAGGCCGCGGTGGACTCCTCCCGGGAATACCTGAATACGCCGAGACGGTCGAAGCGCGTCCGGCTTATGAAGTCCATGAGCCCGGCGAAGTCGCTATCGGTCTCACCGGGAAAGCCGACGATGAGAGAAGTACGGAGCACCACCCCGGGGACCCTCTCCCGGAGTCTTCCGATTTCCTCGGCGACCACGGCGCGGTCGTAGCGCCTGTTCATGGCCCGGAGCACCGGGCCGCTTATGTGCTGGAGCGGCAGGTCCACGTAGCCGAGGACCTTCTCCTCTCCGGCGATGAGGTCCATGAGCTCTTCGGTGAGTCTGCCCGGATAGAGGTACAGGAGCCTTATCCACTCCACACCCTCGACTGTAACGAGCCTCTTGAGGAGCGCCGGGAGTCTTTCTTCCGCCCCCCTGTCGGCCCCGTAGCTGGTGGTGTCCTGGGCGACGAGGTTTATCTCGCGCACACCCCGGGAGGCGAGCGAGGCCACCTCCCTTGCCACGCTCCCGGCGGCCCTGCTTCTGAACTCCCCCCTTATGGCCGGTATGGAGCAGTAGGAGCAGTGATTACTGCAACCCTCGGCGACCTTTACGTACGCGTAGAAGCCCGGTGTGGAGAGTATCCTCGGGGTGTCGTAGTCGTGTATGTAGGTGGGCGCGCCGACGAGGACCCTGCCGCCGAAGCCGCGGCCTGCGGCCTCGGCTATCCGGGCGTACTCTCCGGTGCCGACGAAGCAGTCCACCTCGGGCATCTCGCCGGCGAGCTCACGGGCGTACCTCTGCGACAGGCACCCGGTGACGACGAGCCGCCTGCACGCCCCCGTCTTCTTGTAGTCGGCGAGCCTCAATATCTCGGCAATCGACTCCTCCTTGGCGTCACCGACAAAGCCGCAGGTGTTGACGACGAGCACCTCGGCCCCGGACTCGTCGCTCGTTATCTCGAAGCCCGACTCCTCGAGGATGCCGAGCATCACCTCGGAGTCCACGAGGTTCTTGGGGCACCCGAGGCTCGTGAGACATACTCTCGTTCTCCCGCTCTGTACCATAAGAAGGATATTTTACTTTGAAATGGGTGGTCTTTTCAAGGAGGAAGAGGCAGGGGGCCCGGCGGGGAGGGCCGGGGGGGGCGGGGGGGCGTCTATTCCCTCCCCTCGAGGAGGTTTCTTACGAAGTCCGCCCATCTGCCGTCCGGGTCGAGCTGGAGGTACCGGCCCCAGTGGTCGAGCGCCTTGTTCCTCAAGCCGAGCTCCTCGAAGGCCCTGGCGATGTTGAAGTGGGCGTTGGCGAAGTCCTCGTCCTCGTGGAGGGCCTTCCTGTAGAAGATGACCGCGTTGACGAGGTCCCCCTGCTCCGAGAGTATGGCGGCGAGGTTGTAGTTGGCCTCTATGTGGTCCGGGTCGGCCAGGAGCGCCTCCCTGTAGCAGTGCTCCGCCTTCTCCGGGCATTCGAGGACGTACTCGATGTTCCCGACGTTTACCAGGGCGTCGGCGTTGCAGGGGTCCAGGGCCAGCACCTCCAGGTACAGCCTCAGGGCCACGTCGAGGCGGCCCTGCTCCTCGAGCTCGATGGCCCGGAAGAAGAGCGCCTCCCTGTCGTCGCTTGCCAGGGGAGGAGAAGGCACGGGGTCGCCGGAGAGGTCGACGACGAACCGCCCCCCGGGGGTGAAGTCCGGGCCGTCACAGGTTATGACCACCCTCGACCCCTGAAGGGATATGGTGGCCTTCATGAGGGATTCCACGTCCGGGCAGGTGGAGGCGAGGGCCTCGAGGGACTTCTTTATCCTGCACAGGGAGACCCCTCTTTCGCGGAGCTCCCTTGCGGCGCGGAGCGCTATCAGGGCGCGGCTGTCGAAGAAAACCGAAGCCCCCTTCTTCTCGGCCCCGGGGATGAGCCCCGTGGCGTCCCAGTAGCGGATCTGGCTCTCGGATACCCCCAGGAGTCTCGATACCTCTTTGCCTTCGTAAAGCATTTTCAATCCGGCCCCCTGAAGACCGCGTGCAATGCCGCCCATAATTACAAGTCTAACAGGAAAACCCGGAAGCGCAACCGCGGGGGCCGGCAGGGCGCCCGGAGGCGGGGACGATCGCCTCAAAGGTGCGGACGGCGAACGGGCTGTGCGGCATGAGGACCTCGCGGCCAGGGTCCTCGACGTTGCCGTATAATTTCTTTACACCCCGTGCGCCTCCCAACCGATTAATTTATCTGGCTTTTTATAGGAGTACGGGGCTTCAGGCCCCATCCTGCGTAAAACATCTTTACAACATGCGGCGGGGAGGATGCGGCCCGGTTGCATTTTATTTTAATAAATCAGGAGGTTACAGGCAGAGACCTGCCGTGGCACAGGTTTTGCTAATATTTTATTAGCATCCTCTGATAATTACACCCTATTTAACGGTAGACCCGAGGAGAAGAACCATGAAAAAGATAATCCCTTTGTTGTCAGCGCTGATCGTGGCGCTCTGGGCGGCCCCCTCCCACGCCCTGAGCGTTACCGGGGACATCTCTTATATTTCCCCTCCCACCTCCGTCAAGGAGGGCGCCCTTGAGGACAGCACCAAGATAAAGGTCTTCGGCGAGGTCCAGAACTTCACGCTCGGCGCTGACCTCAACGTGAACATGACCTCCCCGGGGACCGCTTCGGTCGTCTCGACGACCCCTCCGCCGGTGGTCAGGAGCGGCCTGACGCCCGGATCCATATCGGCGGGCACCCGGGTAAACACCTACTTCCTGCACCTCGACGCGCTGTCGACGAGCACGGGCACCACGCGCCTCGGCGGCTCGGTCACCTTCGACTACGACATCCTCGGGGTGATCATGCTCTCCAACGACGTCATCTACAGCAGCAGCATCTTCAGCCCCCACACGTCGACGACGTACCCGACAACCATGAACGGAACCGGCACCCTCGACAGCCCGAGCGAATTCATAACCATCTCAGCGGACAGGCGCACCCTGACCCTGCAGATGGCGGTCCTTTCATGGTCCCTGGACCAGGTAAGGGTGGTCACGGCGGTGCCAGAGCCGGGGACCCTTCTCCTCCTCGGCTCCGGCCTTACCGGTCTCGGTTTCATCAGAAGAAGGCTCAAGGCGCGGAAGGCTTGAGCCAGGGGGACATATCGCAGTCAAAGATAAAGGGGGCCGGCTCCAACGAGCCGGCCCCCTTATGTATTTGACCGGGGCGGGAGCGAGTCGGGCGTCACCGGCGGGGGCGCGCCTTCGGGGACACCGCGAGGAGCGCGGCGACGAAGAGGCCCCGGCGCCGATGGGACCGGCTCATGTCAGGGCCTCGCTGTCCATCTGAAGGAAGACCTCCGCCACCTTCGGGTCGAGGTGGGCGCCTGAAAGCGAGCGTATATGCTCCAGCACCTTTTTTCTCGGCCACGGCGGACGGTAGGGCCGTTCGGAGCAGAGGGCGTCGTAGATGTCCACCACGGCGAATATTCGGGCCGCCAGGGGTATCCCCTCCCCCTTGAGGCAGCGCGGATAGCCGGTGCCGTCCCATTTCTCGTGGTGGCAGTACGGGATGTCGAGGGCTGGCCTGAGAAAGACGATGGGCGAAAGGAGCTCATAGGCGATCACGGGGTGCCGCCGCATGACCTCCCATTCCTCGTCATCGAGGGGGCCGGGCTTGAGGAGTATCCTGTCGGGGATGCCCATCTTGCCGATGTCATGGAGCAGGGCGCCCCGGCGCATATGGATATGCTCCTCCTCTCTCACGCCCATTTCACCGGCGACCCTGAGCGTCAGGTCCGTAACGCGCCGGCTGTGGCCCTCGGTCTCCCTGTCCCGGAGGTCCAGGGCCCTGGACCAGCCCTCTATCGTTTCGTCGTAGGAGAGCGTCAGGTTCATGTTGGCGCGCTGCAGCTCATCGAAGAGCGTGGCGTTGTCTATGGCTATGGCGGCCTGTCCGGCCAGGGCCTCGAGGAAGTCCACCCAGTCCCGGTCGCGCTCATGGAGGCTGCGGCTGAAGACCTCGAGTACCCCCTTTATGGAGCCCTTGGCGATCAGTGGGGCGGCGTAATAGGAGATAAACCCCTCTTCGGGCAGGAGGCTGGAGCGCTCGAACCCCTCTCCGCTCTCCCTTATATCCGGGATGTGGACCGTGGCGCGCTCGCGGGCCGCCCGGCCCGCGTGGCTGCTCCCTATCTTGAGCCTCGTGTACCGGAGGGCCCGGGTCTTGAAACCGCGCCCGGCGGCGAATTCGAGCAAGCCGAGATGGGGCCTGTATAGCAGGATGTCGGCGGCGTCAACCCTCAAATTGCTTATCGCCTGCTCGCTTATGATGTCCAGGGTAATGGCGGGGTCCAGGCTCCCCACTATCGCCCTGTCGATGGAGCGCAGGGCCTTGAGCCGCTCCAGCTGATGGCCGACAAGCTCTTCGGCGGCCTTCCGCTCAGTGATGTCCTGTACGTTTTCAATCACCTGAGCGACGTCCCCGTTGGCGTTGAAGATGGGGTAGCAACGGAGCTCATAATTCCTGACGTTTCCATCTTTATCGTAATGGACATGCTCCATCACAATGGACTTCTTGGTTTCTTTCACCCTCTTCAGCGGACAGTGGCCTTCCGGACGGTCACAGGGTCCGCTCTTTTCACAGGTCAGTTCGTGAGAGGTCAGGCCTTTCGAGAGGTCGGCTGCACGGGCCGCCGAGTTCGCCATCTTTATCGTATAATCATCTGCGTCTATGACATAGAAGGGGTCGGTGACGGACTCCATCACGGCCTTGAGGAACTTGTTCTGCCTCTCGACCTGCTCCCTGGAGAGGTAGAGGTCGCGCGCGCTGTCCTCTATCATCCTTTCAAGGACGTCGACCTTTCGGCGCTCCCTTTCGAGCTTTCTCTCCAAGAGCCCTCTATTCATCGGGAGGCCTCTCCTTCGCTCGGGAATGCAAGCTCGAATTCGCACGCCCTGGCGCCTTCGAGCATGCATGTTCTCTGTCCGTATTCTATGGGGGAGCCGTAGTAATCGGCGACCCCGTCTATCAACCCCTCGAAGAGGTGACAGAGCTTCCTCCTCGATTCGTAGCGGATGACAAGACGGTCCGGGGCCGGGTCTTCGTAAACCAGAGAGGGTGTCTGGGCGTCCGGATAGAGTTTTTCCACCTCCACATGGATGACGGAATCGACGGTCATGAGGAACTCTTTGGGGTGGTCGTAGGGCGTCATGAATTCAGGGAACCTCTCGGCGAATTTCGGGAGGCAGAACCTGCCGAAGGCCCGGAGCGCCTCGGGGAGCGTTATGCCCATCGTCTCGACGGCCCTCGCAACAATGGCCATGAGGTCCTCATCGGGATAGGAGCCGGGCCCCACGAAGGGTTCCTTCGTCTTCAGGGTACAGTGAGACAGTATCTCTTCATACTTCTCCTCGCCCAGGTTCTCCACGATGAACCGCTCCAGGAGGTTAAAGATAATCCCCTTCATATCGCACTCCTTCCATCGGGTCGTGCCGGGGTTTCCGGCGGCGTTCCAATAAGGTTCGACTTTGCCGTGGTGAGTGTCGGAGAAGGATATGTCCGAATGGAGTTGGAATAAAGACTCTGATGGATCTTCAATCGCAGAAGGGCTCTTCTCAGTAGATAATAGTTTTTCTTTTCTCCTTTGTCAAGAAGAGCGGCAGGAGAATTCTTGAGTTGCGGCAACGGCCGGGCGGGCCGCGGCATAGGCGAAGAGGTCAAAGAAAAGGGGGCCGGCTCATCTGAGCCGGCCCCCTTTTCAATCACAAAACTGGTCGGGGCGAGAGGATTCGAACCTCCGACCCCTTGCACCCCATGCAAGTGCGCTGCCAAACTGCGCTACGCCCCGAAAAAACCGTTTAGGAATATTCTATTAGAACCGCCTATAAAGTCAAGGGTTTTAATTCGCCGCTGCCAACCAGTACATGACCCCCTTAAGCCCTCTCTTTAAACCGCCCCCCCTAGTCCTTGAGGAGCTTTTTAAGCGAGGCAAGTTCCTTCCTCATGGACTTGAGCGAGCCCTGAAACTTGTCGCCGGATAGGCTCAGGTCCATCTGCGGGCTCTTGTTCCTGAGCTCCTTGACCCGTTTCTTCGCCCCCTCGAGCGTGTATTTTTCCTTGTAGAGTAGTCTTTTGATTTCGAGGATCAGCTCTATGTCTTTCCTCGTATAGACCCTCTGCCGGGCCACGGACTTCCTGGGGGTGATAATCTTGAACTCGCTTTCCCAGTACCTGAGCACGTGAGGCTTTACCTTGGTGACCCCGGCCACCTCACCGATCTTGAAGTAGAGCTTGTCTGGTATCTGAGCCATGAGGGCCTCGCGTTTCAGGGTCCGTCGGGATTGGCCTCTGCGGTAGAGGCGACGTGGCTGCCGGTTGCCCGTCGGCCGGTAGCCGATAACGGATGACGGCGTCAGGTCGCCGCGCCGGGCCCGGGAGAGTTGATATGCTTTTTGAGGAGCTGGCTGGCCTTGAAGGTCATGACCTTCCGTTCGTCGATAGTGATCTCCGTGCCGGTCTGCGGGTTCCTGCCCCGCCGCGCCCTCTTCTGCCGGATGGTGAAGTTTCCGAAACCGGATATCTTCACCTTCTCGTCGTCCTCGAGGGCGGCCTTGATGGACTCGAATATCTCCTCGACGACGGCGGCGATGTCCTTTTTTGAAAAACCGACCTTCTGAAAGACCACCTCTACGATATCAGCCTTAGTCATACCTTCCTCCCGTGGATAAAAAGACTCTTTAGAACCGCCGGTTACTGGTGACTAAAGTGCTCAAACCTTCAGGGTTTTTCATGTGAGCGCCCGCCGCCCCCCCGGCCCCCCCCCTCTTCGTCCGCTACGCGCACCCCAGGGCCCCATGCTCCCAGCTGCCCCCCCCTGCCACCCTGCCACCCTGCCTACTCGCCGCGTACCTCGGCGCCGAACCTCCGGGTGAGCGTCTTTACCACCCTGGAGCAGACCCTGTCCACCTCGGCCTGTTTGAGCGTCCTCTCGGGCGACCTGCAAACCACCCTTAGGGCGAGGCTCCTTTTACCCTCGGGGATGGAGCCACCATAGTATACATCAAACAGTTCAATGGTTTCAATAAGTTTTGTGTCCAAACCGGTAATTGCGCGGTGAATTTCCCCGTAGGGGATGGAATCGTCCACCACGAAGGCGACGTCCCTCGCCGAGGACGGGAACCTCGCAAGCCGGGTGTAGGTCTTCTCTCTGCCCGAAACATCGAGGAGTATGTCGAGGTCGAGCTCGAAGACGTAAGCGGGGGCCCTCAGGCCGAAGGACTCGTCCAGGTCCGGGTGTGTCTCGCCGAGTATGCCGACCTCGGCGCCTGAAACGAGCGCCCGCGCGGACTTTCCCGGATGCAGGGCGCCGCCGGAGCCGTCGCCGAGGGGCTCGAAGACGACCTCTCCTGTGGGGCCGAGGACGTCGATTATGGACTCGACCGCGCCCTTGACGTCGAAGAAGTCCACCGGGTCGGCGGGCATGTTCCACGCCTCCGCCCACCTGCGTCCGTAGAGGAGCCCGGCCACCCTCCAGCCCTCATGGGGAACAGAGCGCTCCGGGCGCGGGATGAAGACGGTGGAGAGCTCGAATATCCTTACGTCGTCGCTGCCCTTCTGGATGTTTTTCCTGAGGTTGTCGACGAGAGAAGGGACGAGCGACGCCCTCAGGAGCGCCTGATCCTCGCTGAGGGGGTTGAGGATCGCGACCCCTTCGTCCACTCCGTGGGCCGTCACGGCGTAGAGGTCCCTGGAGATGAAGCTGTAGTTGACGACCTCGAAGAAGCCGGAGCCCGCGAGGAGGTCTCTTATGAGACCGCGCGCCTCGTGATGGGCGGACCTTGCGCCGGGGACGAGCCCGGTGGCGGGGAGCGTGGCGGGGATCCTGTCGTAGCCGGCCACCCGCGCCACCTCTTCGATGAGGTCCACCTCTCCGGTGATGTCGAGCCTGTAGGATGGCGGGACGGCCTCGATGAGGCTCTCGGCGCCGCGCCCCGGGGCCGTCCTTGTCTTTATGCCGAGGCCCTTGAGGATGCGCAGGACCTCGTCGTCTTCGAGCTCTATTCCGAGCAGGGCCCCGACCCTCGACGGGTCCAGCTCGATCGCGGCCGGTACCTTAGGCTCGGGGTAGACGTCGATAGAGCCCCTTGCCACGCGGCCGCCGGCTATTTCGGTTATCATGGCGGCCGCCGTGTCGAGGGCGAGGGTGACCCCCTCTATGTCGACCCCGCGCTCGAACCTGTAGGACGAATCCGTAGACAGCGCGGCCTCCTTCGAGCTCCTGCGCACGGCCGAAGGCTCGAACCAGGCGGACTCGATGAGCACGTCGGTGGTCCCGTCGCCGACCTCGGTGGCCTTGCCGCCCATGACCCCGGCCAGGGCAACGGGGGATGCGGAGTCCGCTATGACGAGGGCGCCTTCGGGCAGGTCGCGGGTCTTTCCGTCGATGGTCTCTATCCGCTCGCCGGCGCGCGCGGGCCTTACGACTATCCTGCGGCCGGCGAGCCTGTCGAGGTCGAAGGCGTGCAGCGGCTGGCCGAGGCCGAGGAGGACGTAGTTGGTGACGTCCACAACGTTGTTTACGGGCCTTACGCCGAGGGCTTCGAGCCTCTTTACGATGGGCTCGGGCGAGGGGGCGATCCTGACGCCCTCTATGACGCGGGCCGAGTACCTGGGGCACCGCTCAGCGTCCTCGACCGCAACGTCCACGAGGCCCTTTATGTCGGGGCCCTCTTCGGCGACCTCCGGGGACCTGTCCCTGAAGGTCCCGCCGACGACGGCGGCTATCTCGCGGGCGATGCCGCGTATGCTCAGGAGGTCGGCGCGGTTCGGGGTGACGGACGCCTCGAGGACGACGTCCCGGACGAGCACATCGTTTACGTCCACGCCGAGCGGCGTGTCGGCGGGGAGTATCATAATGCCGTCCGAGGTGTCGGCGAGGGCGAGCTCGACCTCGGAGCACATCATCCCCTCGGAGGTTACGCCGCGTATCTTTGACTTTTTTATCCTGTGCCCCCCGGGGAGGACCGCCCCGGGCAGGGCGAGGGCCACGCGGTCTCCGGGCTTCATGTTCGTCGCGCCGCAGACTATGGAGTGGCTCCCGGTGTCGGTGCGGACCTCGCAGAGGGAGAGGCGGTCGGCGTTGGGGTGAGCTTCGACGGACAGGACCTCTGCGGTGACGACGCCCGTGGGGGACTCGGCCCCGCCTGCCACGCTCTCCACCTCGGTGCCGGTCATGGTCAGGCGCTCGGAGAGGACCCCTGGAGAGGGGAGCTCGTCTATGTATTCTCTGAGCCAGTCGTAGCTGAAGAGCATCTGAACACGCCTTTGGGGTTTAAAACTGCGCGAGGAACCTCAGGTCGTTTTCGAAGAAGAGCCTCAGGTCGTCTATGCCGTACTTGAGCATGGCGATTCTCTCCACGCCCATGCCGAAGGCGAAGCCCGAGACCTCGCCGGGGTCGTAGTTGACGGCGGCGAGGACGTTGGGGTGTATCATGCCCGCGCCGAGTATTTCGAGCCACCCCGTGCCCTTGCAGACCCTGCACCCGGAGCCGCCGCATATGACGCAGCGGATGTCCATCTCTGCCCCGGGCTCGACGAAGGGGAAGAAGCTCGGGCGGAAGCGGATCTCCGTGCCCTCGCCGAAGAGGCTGTGTAGGAAGTGGGTAAGCACCCCCTTCAGGTCGCTCATCCTCACGGAGGTGTCGACCATGAACCCCTCGACCTGGTGGAACATGGGTGTGTGTGTGATGTCCGAGTCGCGCCTGTAGACGGTGCCCGGCGCGATTATCTTGATGGGAGGTTTTCTGTTCTCCATCACCCGTATCTGCACGGGCGAGGTGTGGGTCCTCAGGAGGACCTCGGGGCCCACGTAGAAGGTGTCCTGCATGTCGCGGGCCGGGTGGTCGGCGGGGATGTTGAGGGCCTCGAAGTTGTAGTAGTCGAGCTCGACCTCCGGGCCTTCGGCCACGTCGAAGCCGAGGCCGTAGAATATCTCCTCGATGGTGTCGAGCACCCTCGTTACCGGGTGGAGTCCGCCGCGGGGGGGTCTTCTGCCGGGCAGCGTTACGTCTATCCTCTCGGCGGCGAGCCTTTCGGCCCTGCCGCTTTCGGTGAACGAGGCGATGCGGCCCTCTATCCGGGCTGCAAGGCTTTCCTTGGCGGCGTTTATCGCGGCGCCCGCCTCGCGCCTGTCCTCGGCCGGGAGTCCAGCGAGCTCCCTAAAAAAAGAGGCCAGTTCTCCCTTTCTGCCGAGATACCTGGCCTTGATGCCCTCGACGGCCTCGAGCGAGCCCGCGGAGTCGAGCTCCGCGAGGGCCCGGCTCAAGAGCTTTTCGAGCCTCTCCTTCATGCGGCGAGCGTTGTCCTTGCGATATCGACTATCTTCGTGAAGCCTTTGGGGTCCCGCACAGCGAGGTCTGCGAGCACCTTGCGGTCCACCGCGACGTCGGCCTTTGTGAGCCCTTCGACGAGCCTCGAGTAGGTAATGTCATTGGCCCTCGCCGCGGCGTTTATGCGCGCTATCCAGAGCCTTCTGAACTCGCGTTTCCTGTTCTTGCGGTCCCGGTAGGCGAACTGGCCGGCCCTGTCCACGGCCTCGGTGGCTATGCGGTAGAGCTTCGATTTGCCGGCGCGGTAGCCCTTGGCGGCCTTGAGAATCTTCTTTCTCTTCTTCTTGGCGTGAACGCCTCTTTTGACCCTCGGCATGTGTGCTGCTCCTTTCGAGTGAAAACCCCGCCGCCCGGCCAATTGGGCCGGAGCGCGCCGGCGTCCCGGAAAGGACGCCCCCGGCGGGGAGCGGCGTGGTTAAAAGGCCGGCTCCCTTCGGGGCCTGTTTAAAAATTTTCAGTCTTGACGGGAAGAGGTGCTGACGGGAGGACGGAAGGCCACCCCTACCCCGGCGACCACGCGATGGGCCCCCGTGGGTCAGCCGTTGGGGAGCATTCTCCTTACGGCCTTCACGTCCGCCGAGTCCACGAGCGAGCCCTTGCGGAGCACCCTCTTTGTGCCCGTGGCCTTTGAGGTTAGGATGTGCCTCATCCCGGCCCTCTTCATCTTTATCTTTCCCGTGGCCGTAATCTTGAACCTCTTGGCCGCGCCCCTGTTCGTCTTTATCTTAGGCATCTTCTCTTACGCTCCTTCTATTCCGTTATCCGTTGACCGTTATCCGTTGACCGATAACCGGCAACCGGCCCCCCGGGGCCGGTTACTTCGGCTGGTGGGGCGCCGCGAACATCGTCATGAAGCGGCCTTCGAGCCTGGGTTTGGCCTCGATTACAGCCTCGTCCTTTATCTCCTCCACGACGCGCTCGAGGATGTTCCTGGCTATCTCCGGGTGCGTTATCTCCCGGCCCCTGAACATGACGGTAACCTTAACCTTGTTGCCGTCCTTCAGGAACCTCTTGATGTTCCTGAGCTTGAACTGGAAGTCGTGCTCGTCGGTGCGGGTCTTGAACTTGACCTCCTTCAGGAGGATGACCGTCTGGCGCTTGCGGGCGTCCCGCGCCTTCTTGCTCATCTGGTACTTGTACTTCCCGTAGTCCATGATGCGGCAGACGGGCGGCTTGGCCTGAGGCGCCACCTCCACGAGGTCGAGTCCGCGGTCCCCGGCGACGTTTAAGGCTTCATGCGTGGGCATTATCCCGAGCTGTTCGCCCTCGGTGTCGACCACGCGCACCTCCGAGACCCTTATCATCTTGTTTACTCTCGTAATATCCCTGGCTATAAAGAGTCACCCCCCTTGAGGCTTATTTTCCCGCCTGATGCGTTCTATGAGCCCGTCTACGTCCATGGGCTCAAGGCTCTTGCCGCCCATGAGCCTCGGGGCCACCTGGCCCATTTCCTCTTCCCTGTCCCCCACTACGAGCTGGTAGGGGATTTTCTTGAGTTGCGCTTCCCTTATCTTGAGGCCGAGCTTTTCGTTCCTGCCGTCGAGCTCCGCCCTGAGTCCGGCATCCCTGAGCCTCTGGCAGACCTGCAGGCCGTAGTCCCGGACCCTGTCGGTTACGGTGAGGACCACGGCCTGGACCGGCGCGAGCCAGACGGGAAAGGCGCCCGCGTAGTGCTCGACAAGGCAGCCGAAGAAACGCTCGAGCGAGCCCATGAGCGCGCGGTGTATCATAATGGGACGGGCCTCTTCGCCGTTCTCGTCCCTGTACGTTACGTCGAACCTCTCGGGGAGGTTGAAGTCCACCTGTATGGTGGAGCACTGCCAACTCCTTCCGAGAGAGTCCTTTATCTTTATGTCTATCTTCGGGCCGTAGAAAACGCCTTCGCCCGGGTCTATCCGGTAGTCGATACCCTCCGATTCGAGGGCGGCCTTGAGAGCCGCCTCGGCGGAGGCCCAGTTGCCGAGGTCCCCCACGTACTTCTCGGGCCTCGTGGAGAGATATACCTCGAATTCATTAAAGCCGAAAGACTTTAATATGTAAAGCGTAAATTTCAGCACCCCGGCGATCTCGCCGGTCAGCTGCGCCGGGACCATGAAGATGTGCGCGTCGTCCTGGGTAAAGCCCCTTACGCGCAGGAGCCCGTGGAGCACCCCGGAACGTTCATACCTGTAGACGGTGCCGAGCTCGGCGTACCTTATGGGCAGGTCGCGGTAGCTCCTGAGCCTGCTCTTGTATATCTGGATGTGGAAGGGGCAGTTCATCGGCTTTACGATGAAGTCCGTGCCCTCCACGTCCATGGGGCTGAAGAGGTTCTCGCGGTAGAAGTCCCAATGGCCGCTCGTCTTCCAGAGCCCCACGTGGGCTATGTGGGGCGAGTAGATTATCTGGTAGTCGTGCCTTGCGTGCTCCCCTCTCCAGAAGTCCTCTATGATGGTCCGTACCGCGGCCCCCCTGGGGTGCCAGAGGACGAGGCCCGCGCCGATCTCCTCCTTTGTGGAGAAGAGGTCGAGCTCCCGGCCGAGCCTCCTGTGGTCCCGCCTTTTGGCCTCCTCTATCCGGGCCAGGTGCTCCTTGAGCCTCTCCCTTGTGGGGAAGGCGGTGCCGTAGATGCGCTGGAGCATCTTGTTGTGCTCGTCACCCCTCCAGTAGGCCCCGGCCACGCCGGTGAGCTTGAAGGCCTTTATGCGGCCAGTGCTCGCCAGGTGCGGCCCCCTGCAGAGGTCGACGAAGCCGTCCTGCCTGTAGACCGAGACGCGGTCGTCGGGGATCTCCTCGATGAGCTCGACCTTGTAGTCCTCGCCCATCTCGCGGAAGAGGGCTATGGCCTCGTCTTTTCCTATCTCTTCGCGCAGGATCCGGTGGTTGGCCTTTACTATCTCCTTCATCCGGGCCTCGATCCGCGCGAGGTCCTCGGGGGTGAAGTTATGGTCGATGTCGAAGTCGTAGTAGAAGCCGTCCTCTATGGCCGGTCCTATGGCGACCCTGGCCTCGCCGAAGAGCGACTTGACCGCCTGGGCCATGACGTGGCTCGTGGTGTGGCGGTAGACCTCGAGCCCCTCGGGGGAGTCGGCCGTCACCGGGTCCACGCGGAGCGGGTCGGCGGCGAAGTCCGCCAACCGGAGCCTCAGGTCGACGAGGTCGCCATCGACCCGGGCGGCGACCACCGCGCCGGCCCCGCCCTTGTACTCGTCCTTTATGACATCGAAGATGGTCGAGCCGGCTACGAAGCTCTTTTCCGTGCCCTCGGGAAAGATAACATGTTTCATTCGGTCAGTCGTAAGCCCCTCAGTATGCAAAGCCGCCTCCGGGAAGACCCTTTCCAGGAGGCGGGGAGATAAAAGCGGATACGTCTTGAGCGGCCCTCAAGCCGCGCCTGCGCCTTTAATCGGTTCCGCTCCGCCGGAGAAAGCCGGGCGGAGGGGTACGGCCCCGAGAGTCCTGTCGGCCCCGGCGGACGTATTCAACGTATGATGGTAGGCACGGGCGGTTTCGAACCGCCGACCTCTACCGTGTCAAGGTAGCGCTCTCCCACTGAGCTACGCGCCTTCAGTCCTCTGTAAAAACATAAAAACCCCGAAGGGTTACGATGCCCGTACGATTACACACGAATGTATACACCGACGGTGCCGGAGTGTAAAAATTTTACCATAAAGCGGCCCGGTGTCAAGGGAATTCTTTAAGGATATCAACGGGATTTTGGGGATTTCAACGAGTCCGGCGTCGCTCGCTCCCGAGTGGACGCGTCATTTCCCGAGCGGCGCCCTGTGGCCAGGAAATGGCGCGGAGCGTGGTCTGGCCGGGGCCACCACCACCTTGCGCCCCGAGATCACGCTCCTGTGCATGCGCTCGATGACCTTCTCGGCGCCGTCTCTCGGCACCTCGACGAAGGCGAAGCTGTCGAAGAGGTTCACACCCTTTATGGAATTTCTCGGGAGCCCGGCCCTGTCCGAGATGGTCTCGGCGAGGTCCATGGCGCTTACGCCCTGCTCTCGGCCTATGGTGATGAAGAGCCTGGCCATGCCCGGAGGGGCCCCGGTCTCGTCGAGGGCCGGGTCGGCGCTCCTCTCCGCCTCGTTCCGCACGCCCTCAAGGTGGAACTTCAGGAGCGCCGCCACCGCCCCGAGGGGGTCGATGTCGGCGGTGAACCCGGCGGCGAGCTCGAGGAAGTCGTCGTAACGCTCGCCCCCGGCGAACTCGGTCACCTTCTCCTTCAGGTTGGCTAGCCTCACCTCTCTTATCTCTTCCTCCGTGGGGAGCTTCCCCCTCCGTATGTCGGCCCGTGAGACCTTCTTTATCAGCCGGAGCTGTTTCTGCTCCCGGGGCGTGACGAAGGTTATGGCGGCCCCCTGGCGTCCCGCCCTCCCGGTCCTGCCTATCCTGTGGACGTAGCTTTCCGGGTTCTGGGGGATGGAGTAGTTCACCACGTGGGTGATGCTCGTTATGTCGAGCCCCCGGGCCGCGACGTCGGTGGCTACGAGCACGTCTATGGCCTCGCGCCTGAACTTGCGGAGCACCGCCTCGCGCCTTGACTGGTCGAAGTCGCCGTGGATGGCCTCGGCGTCGTATCCACGCATCTTGAGGTGGCTCGTTACGTCGTCGGTATCCTGCCTGGTGTGGCAGAAGACGAGAAAGACGCCGTCGGCGTCGGAGTCTATGAGCTTGCACAGCGTGTTGAGTTTTTCCGACTCCCGGACCTCGTAGAAGACCTGGTTGATCTTAGAGGCGGTGAGCGAATCGCTCCTCACGCGGACGTTGGCCGGGGACTTCATGTGGAGCCGGGCTATTTTCATTATCTCCGGGGGCATGGTGGCGGAAAAGAGCATCGTCTGCCTGGCCTCCGGGGCCCGGGCCAGTATCTTTTTTATGTCGTCGATAAAGCCCATGTCGAGCATCTCGTCCGCCTCGTCGAGGACCAGGAACCGCACGGCCGAGAGGTCGAGCGTCTTTCTCGACAGGTGGTCAAGGACTCGCCCCGGGGTTCCAACGACCATGTGCACGCCCCTTTCGAGCCTCTTTATCTGCCTTTCGATGGACGTCCCGCCGTAGACGGCGAGCGCATGGAGGCGCTTGAAGCACCCGAGCCTGTTAACCTCCTCGGAGACCTGTACGGCGAGCTCGCGCGTGGGTGTCAGCACTAAGGCCTGCACGCCCCGCGCCCCCGGCTCTATGCCCTCGACGATGGGGATGCCGAAGGCCGCGGTCTTTCCCGTGCCCGTCTGGGCCTGTCCTATCAGGTCGCTCCCGGCGAGCAGCACCGGGACGGCCTCTCTCTGGATGGGCGTGGGCTCCTCGAAGCCCATTTCCGTTACGGCCCTCAAGAGCTCGGGGCTCAACCCGAGGTCGCCGAAGTTCATGCTCTGGTCTGCCAATGCCTGTATCTCTCCTTTTCCTCGATTGATGACGGCGAATGATAACACAAAGGCCCGCCGCTTACCAACTGTAAATGTTTACAGTAGACGAAAAGGCGCCGACGGGACTCTTATCCATCTTTCCGGCAGGACCCGCCCCGCGGCGTTCCGGCGGATGCAAGGCCGGGAGGCCCTCGGTAGAGGGCCTCCCGGATGGAGGATGGAGAAGCGGATGGTTGGCGGGCTCTGGTGCCGTTGCTATGGTATCCGTCCCGGCGGGACGGAAGGGATGGCTTATACTGCTTGCACGTTCTTCGGGCCTGGGCGGCGCGCCTTTATCCAATGCCGCCATTATAGGGAACTGAATATTAGAAGATTATTAGAGGGACCATCTTTTCCCTTCCCCCGCGCGGGCGGGGCTACTTCACATCCACCCGCCTGGCCCCCGCCGGCCTCCACGACGGGGAGATCACCCCCGGGCCGTCCTCGCGGTCGAAGAGCGTGGCCCAGGAGAGCGTCCGCTCGCCGTAGAGGCCGTTGATCGAGTCCAGGGCCCCGAGGAGCGCCTCCCTCTGCCTGTCCTCCTCGAAGAGCCGCATCTGGAGAGGCCCCCTGGTTATTCCGGAGAGGCACACCCCGAGGAGCCTGACCGCCGACCTGAGGCGTATGGAGCCGACTATGTCGAGGGCCGTGCGGTAGATGACCCTGGTATCGCTCGTCGGGACGGCGAGGGTCTTCGTCCGCCCGAAGGTATGGAAGTCCGGGTACCTGACCGTAACGGAGATCGTGGTCCCGGCAAGGCCGTGCCTCCTGGCCCTCGCGGCGACCTTCTCGGAGAGTTTTAGTATGTACCTGTTTATCTCACCCCTGTCCGATACGTCCGCCGGGAGCGTGGTCGAGTGTCCCACGCTCCTGACCTCTTCGGCCTCGCCCTCGGGGACGACCGGGGCGTGGTCGACGCCGAGGCCCATGAGCTTGAGCCTCTCGCCTATTATCCCGAACCTCTTTCTGAGGAGGCTTGCGGGAAACCTGCCGAGCTGGCCGCAGGTCTTAACGCCCATGGCCCCGAGGTGGGCGACGAGGCGCGGGCCTATGCCCCAGAGCTCGCCCACGGGGAGGTCTTCGAGCACCCCGGCCGCGTCCCCGGGGCCTATCTCCACGAGGCCGTCGGGCTTATCCATGCCGGCGGCGAGCTTGGCCAGGAGCTTGTTCGGCGCTATGCCCACCGAGCAGGTAAGGCCCAGGTCTCCCCGGATCCTCTCCTTTATCTCCATGGCCACGGCCCCGGGGGGGCCGAGGAGCCCCCCGGTGCCGGTGAGCTCCACGAAGGCCTCGTCTATGGAGTAGACCTCGACGAGCGGGGAGTACCTCTTGAGGATGCCGAGCACCCGCATGGAGGTATCCATGTACTTCTGGTTGTTCCCCACGACGAAGATGAGCTGCGGGCAGAGCCTTTTTGCCTCGAACTTGTTCATGCCCGTCTTTACGCCCCAGGCTCGCGCCTCGTAGCTCGCCGTGGTCACGACGGTCCTTTCGGCCGAGCCCACGACGGCTATGGGCCTGCCCCGAAGGGCCGGGGCGGTCCTCTGCTCCACGGAGGCGAAGAAGGCGTCCATGTCGAGGAGCATCACGACCCGCCGCTTATCCCCCCCGCCGCCCGATTTGCCCCCCGGTCCCCTCACGCCTCGACCCTCTCCAGGGTCCACCTGAGGGTGGAGGTGTTGCAGGCGAGCTCATAGAGGGCCGCCCCGTCCGTGACCGAGAAGTGGAGCACGGCAGTTGCCCCCTCCCTGGTACTCCACCTGTAGGTTATCTCGGAGATCGCGTGCACCCTCCCCCTCCATTTGAACTTGACGGGCCTCAGGCCGCGGTCGAAGACGGCCACTACGTCTATGGGGTCTTTTATGGTGACAGGCATAAGGCACGTCCCGTTGGCGAAAGGATATTCAGACCCTGAAATAAATTCCACGTGACACCGTTTTTGTCATGCTGAATATAGTTCAGCGTCTCGACTTTTCAGGATCGATTCAACAGGCCGCAATTAAAACACATGGATCGAGGCCCGCCTGACCATCCTGGCAGGACGGAAAAGTAATCAAAGGCAGTCCTTGCCTTTTAAAAACACCCCCGGGGTGTCGGGTAAAGCGGGCGTAGGGATGGAGGCCGGAGCCGCGAGCGGGGCCGCCCTCCGGGTTCTGTTTTTAAGAACAACACCCGGTGTATGGGGCTCTGCGGGGCGTAAAGAGCGGGCCCGCAGGGGGGCGGGGAAGCCATCGAGGCGGAGAAGCGAAGCGGTTAAGCGGGATGGCTTCCGGGGCGGCCTTGCGGGCAGGGGAAGTCCCCCGCCCCGCAAGGCCCATACACCAAAGCGCCCTATGGGGCGCAGGGTAAGCTACGAGCTTGCAGGCGGCCGCCCGGCCTGAGCCCTCTCCCGGACGGGGGACAGGCCCCCTGTCCCCCGTCCCCCTCACCTCTCCACACGCTTTATGACCGATATTACCCGACCTATTATGGAGACCTCCCCGCCTTCGCCGTCCGCGCCCGCCCCGGCGAGCGTTATCGGCTCCATCTCCGGGTTTTCCGGCTTGAGTATTATATCCGCCCCCTTCCTCATGAACCTCTTTACCGTGGCCTCGTCGCCGATGAGGGCCACCACGATGTCGCCGCTCTCGGCCGTGGGCTGGGGCCTTACTATGACGAAGTCACCGTCGTCTATGCCGGCGCCGGTCATGGACTCGCCCTCCACCTGGAGCATGAAGGCGTCGGCGCAGCCAAAGAACCTCTCGTCGAGGACCACGCGGCCGACGACGTCCTCGACGGCGAGGTGGGGCTCGCCGGCCCGCACCCGTCCGGCTATGGGGATGGACAGGGCGCGCGCGCCTCCCTGCACCCCCTCGCCCCCTCCGGCGGGGCCGAGGGCTACCGGGCCGGCGAGCTCCATGGCCCTCGATAGTCCCGGCCTGCGGCGCAGATAACCCTTCCTTTCAAGCGCCGCGAGGTGCTTGGCGGCGTTGGCGGCCCCGCTTATGCCGAGAGACGCGGCGACCTCGCGGACCGACGGAGGGTAGCCGTGAGCCGCCATGAACCCCTCTATGAAGTCAAGCACGTCTTTTTGCCTATCCGTAAGCCCTCTGGCCATATGCTACTCTCCGCGCGAATATGGGTAACATCTGTTACCCATTATACGCAGGTTCACGCCGGCTGTCAAGGGGGTACTTGCTCGAACGTCAGCGCAACCATGCCCCGCACCCCCCGCCCCCCCCGGCGGGAATGAAATAAAAATAGGCCCGCGGCAGGATGCCGCGGGCCTATTCGGTATCTTTCGGCGGCGGCCCCCTTCGGGGCCGCCGCGCCTCTATCGCAGACCCATGCGGGCAGGCCGAAGAACACTTCGATGAAGCGCTCCCCGGAGT
>JBHHVK010000001.1:0-34233 GCA_046754205.1 Thermodesulfobacteriota bacterium | reverse complement strand
ATAGTGCTCTTCCCATGCATGCACAGAGCCTACACCAAAAAAATTGAGCAATTGTTCTACAGCATCAACCTTGTCGTCTGGCTTGCTAATAAAATTCCAGTCAGCAAGTTTCTTAACAGGGAACTGTTGGGCCCAACTGATAGTCTTCTCAAGGTTCTTCCGAGACTTCTGCTGAGCCAGATGGAGATTGTAAAAAGAATCTAAGTTATTCCAGATATGAGCCGCAATACCCAATACACGCTCAAATTGTATTGCTGTTTCAGGTGAAACAGGTGCCTTTTTATTGATGATTTGACTAACGGTCTTTTCAGACAGACTACACCATTTAGCAAAATCACTTTGCTTTATTCCTCTAGCCTGAAGGGTCTCTTCAATAATTTCTCCTGGGTGAATGGCATAGTCTGGTTTAAAACGATTTCCTCCTGAATGGGCCATTAGTGATAGTCCTCCACACCTAAGATTATAATCTTCGTAACCCTCTTTAAGTCTAACCCACCGTCCTCTTTCAGCGGTAACGGGTTGTGGGCTGGTTTGAAGATCAGTCTATCCTTCTTACCCACATCAATTGCATACTCTCCTTTTCTAGCCCCTGACAGCTGATGTCTTCGTGTTGGTGGGGTATGTGGGACATCCTCTAAAGTACCAGCAGCCAACAAGAGGATGAGGCGACGCATTATAATTGCCCCTGTCTTCTTGCCGTATGCCTTATAGAGCTGGTCCTCTGAGTTGAAGATCTTTGCCAGGCGGTTTGTTTTGAATTCTATATCCATTATAAAATCCTTTACCAACCAAGTAAAGGATTTTTATCACAACCTTTGTGCTCTGTCAACACATTCCCCAGCTTTGCCCGTTTCTTTGCCCATCCCGAGAAAAAACGTGTTATATTCAGATAAAATGAGTTATATGGGCGACCAAACGTAACGCCTTGATTTATCCCTTGCGGGTTCAGGTTTGAAACCTGAACCCTGTAATTCATACCGGCAAAGGCTCGACGGGAACCTCGCTCTCAGAATTCGCCGACGACCATACCCAATCCTCCGGTCTCATCACGTACTGCTTGCGCACAGGGTTTTTGTGGATGTAGTCGACCTTCTGCAATAGAAACCCCTCGCCCTCTACGGACTTCGGCATATTCGTCCTTGCCCAGAACTCGTGCCTCCCCCCTCCTACCTCGAAAAGCTTGAGGACATCCGGCTCTGTTGCGGTGATGTTATTGAGCATCTCCTTAGACGTATGCCTCTTGAAGTCCCTGACGAATCCAACTACGTCGGGGGAAGAGACGACGAGGTGCAGGTGGTTGAGCATGAAGACATAGGCGTAGAGCTTGAGGGACTTTTTCTCTATCGAGAACTTCAGCGCGTCGCCGAGTATCTCAAAACGGTTGTGCCTGTCGAGGACATAGTACCAGTTACGCACCGTGAAGGTAAGGAAGTAGTAACCAGAGGAAGCGTCTCTCGGAATCCTTATCGATGGCATGGGCTTTTTTTCAGTTATGAACTTTAGGGTTCAGGTTGAAAACCTGAACCCGCGTGGAAAAACTGGTGGGCACAGCCCACCATACTCATAATTATCTTCTGAAATATACACTATTCAGGCGAGAATTACAATTGTCCGTTACAGGAAGGACCCCTCACATCGTCTGACGTTGACCGATAGATGCAGCGCTGTCTTTTACAATTCAGGCGTGAGTCCACGGACGATCACTCTCCGATTATCTTTACGAGGAGCCTCTTCCTGCGTCTGCCGTCGAACTCGCCGTAGAAGATCCTCTCCCAGGTGCCGAGGTCGAGGCGTCCGCCCGTCACCGCGACCACGACCTCCCTGCCCATCACCGTGCGCTTCAGATGGGCGTCGCCGTTGTCCTCGCCCGTGTCGTTGTGCCTGTAGCGGCTTACGGGCTCGTGGGGGGCGAGCCCCTCGAGCCAGGCCTCGAAGTCGCCGTGCAGGCCCGGCTCATCGTCGTTTATGAAGACCGACGAGGTGATGTGCATGGAGTTTACGAGCGCGAGGCCCTCGACGACGCCGCTTTCGGCAAGGGCGGCCTCGACGTCGGGGGTTATGTTCACGAACCCCCGCCTCGCGGGTATGTTGAAGGCAAGCTCCTTCCTGTAGCTCTTCATGACGCCCCCTTGCATGGTCTATTCGGTAAAACGGCCTTCCGGCAAAGACCGCTACTCGTTATTCTCTTCGAGGTTTCCATCGGGTGAGACGGGCTCGGGGTAGCCTATGCGCGCCAGGAACCTGTCGCTGGTGCCCGCCAGCAGGCCGACTTCGACCGAGTGGCCGCCCTCGGGTATCTCCAGCCTGACCCGGTCCCGGTCTCCCACGACCCAGTCCGGGAGGGAGGAGTCCAGGTCCGGGGTGGCCTTGAAGCTCTGCCAGGTGACGGGCTTACCATCGAGCGCGACCTCGACGACGTACCTTCCCGGCTCGGCGGTGCCCGGCGGCATCAGGAGCCGCACGTCGATACGCACCTGCGAAGGGCCGTCGATCACCACGCTCATGGGTTTTTCCCGCGACGACATCCACCACCTCTGGTGCCCCTTTGAGACCTTCAGTATCGCCCTCTCGGCCCCGGGAGGGGATTCGTAGGTCCAGGCGACCTTTTCGGGCCCGGAATAGGAACCGATAACCAGACCGGTGGAGACAAGGGCCGCCGTGACGAGCGCCATGACTACGTACTTCGTCTTCCTCCAGTATATGGTCCTCTTCCAGTGGCTGCTCTGTATGGCGGGCCAGACCTCCTTGCGGGCGCGCTCAAGGTCGTTCGGAAAATCTATCTCCACCCATGCCGACCCGGCCACGTTCAGCGCCCGCATATCGACGTCCGAGCATACCGACCGGACCGCCTCGATGACCCAGCTGTTTTCACCTTCGTTCTGGACCAGGGCGTGGGCCCTGGAAAAGAGGGAATGGACCCCGGCGGCGTCGAAGCTCAAGAGTCCCAGGCTTTCACCGCGAGCCAGCTCGGGAGCGAGGTCCTTGCCGAGGTCTATGACCTTGCCTTCCCTTACGGCCACCTTCGTCTGCTCCTTGCCCTTGGTCGACGTGGAGTCGAAGGCCAGCGCATTCCCGCCCTTTGACAGAAGGCGGTCCAGTATGTCCGGATGGAAGAGGAGGTCGCAGTTCAGAAGGACCATGGGGCCATTGACCCAGTCCCTTGCAAGCCAGAGGGAATAGATGCTGTTCGTCTTGTCGTAACGGGTGTTCTCGATGTACTCGACCCGGTTTCCGAGGGTCTTGCGCACCTCATCGGCCTTATGGCCGACCACTACGAGTATCCTGCCGATACCGGCGTCGTGAAGGGCCTCCAGTTGATGTTCGATCAGAGGACGCCCTCCGACCTGAAGCAGGCACTTCGGCATGCCGTCCGACACCCTCTCCAACCGGCTCCCGAAACCCGCCGCGAGTATTACCGCTTGCATCAGAATCCCCCTCCTATTTCAATAAGGCCCCGGCCCTGTCGCCACTCAGGATTGTACTCTCCGCCGCTGGGCGCGTCTCCACTCTTCCCACTCGGCCGGGGTCCCGTCGAAGCGGACCTTCCCGCCGCGCAGAAAGAGCACCCGGTCGAAGCGGTCGAGAAGGAGCGGCTCGGCAAGGGCTATCACCACCGTCCGGTCCGTCGCGCATTTGAGGATTTCACCCAGGCACCGCTTGGCCCTCTTGCGCGCGAACCCCTGCACCGGGTTGTCCAGCAGCCACACCGACGACCCGCTTCCCAGAAGGATGCCGGCCAGGCGCAGGATGCGCGCCTCGTTTCTGGAGATGCTGCTCGAGCCCACCTTCTTCTCCACCCCCTTGCTAAAGCTCTGAATCACCTTCCAGGCTTCGATGCGCCGCAGGGTCTCCTCCTGCTCGACCGTCAACGCGCCCGGTTCCCGGAGGCCGATGGTCTTCCAGATATGGGTCGGTGGAAAGACCGGATACTGGCGAAGGTAGGCGACCCTGGACGCGAGGGTCCCCTCCTTTTTCGACACCTCTTCCCCGTCCCAGAATACCTTTCCCTTATCCGGGGTCTCCACCCCGGCCAGGACGCGGAGAAGCGTCGATTTGCCGGAGCCGATGGACCCGAGCACGGCTACCCGCGTTTCGGGATGGACGCTCAGGTCCGTACGGCGGAGCCTCGGCCTGCCGCCGCGGCCCCCGTCGGAAGCGACCTTGACCTCTTCGAGGCGGAGCCCCGATTCGAGCGGCGCCATGTCAGGCGCGGTCGGCCGCCGGGCCCCGGCTGAGGCGGCGTTGCTGATGATGCTGCCTATCCGGTTAGCGCAGGCCAGGACCTTTCCCGTGCGGGCGGACTGGCGCCCTACCTGTACCATGCGGCGGTGGACCGTAAGAGCGTAGGCGATGAAGAGGAAGAGCTCTCCCGGCGCTATCATCCCGGCCGTCACCCCCTTGGCCCCCACCCACAGGGCCAGCCCGACCGCGGCGGCCAGCACCACGTGGATGAAGAGGGACGAACGGGCGATAAGCCGTGTCGTCTTCACCTCCTTGCGCGCGCTCGACGAGTTGAGCTCCTCGAGCTGAAGGTCCAGCCCGCCGGTCTCCAACCCCTCCTGAAGCGCGGCCGCGTAGTCCCCCTCCTTGCTCCTATGCTTGCTCGCGGTCTCGGCCACCGGGGTTGAAGTCGTAAGCCCGATATAAAGAGCGATGACGCCCGCCACCAGGAAGACCATCCCGAGAGGAAGGGATATGTAGAGCAGCAACAGACAGACGGCGAGAAAGAGCAACCCGTTCTGCAGGCCGTGGACCATGATGCCGGAAAGGCCGGCCTTGATCCGCGCGCTGTCCCCGATGATGCGCGCGATGAGGTCGCCCGAGGTCGCCCGTTCCTGAAGGGGCAGCCACTTCGCCGCCCTCACCGCGGCCGCGCGCATGTCGTGGACCGTGCCGGCCGCGAACCTCATGATGTCGACTCGCTGAATGTACTCGGAGACGCCGAGCCCCAGGGCGAGGAGCAGATAGACGCCGCCCAGCCACAGCACCGGGTCTCCCCAGCCGGGAAGGTAGTCCACCATGAGTCTTCCGCTGTGCGACCCCCTCGGGAAGACGACCTCCACCACGCCGCGCAGAGGCCATGGCATCGCCAGACGGAAAAACACCACGCCTATGGTCGCGAGTCCGCCCCGCACGAGCCGCCGCCTGTGCGGACCCCCATAGGTGATGATGGCGTCAATCGCCCGCTGCTTTTTCTTTTTGGTCCACATCCAGGCAAGCCTTCGGGTTGCTCCAACAGGGGGAGGACTGACTAGGCCGGTGCGGCGCCCTGTCAGCCGCCGCCGGAGACGGCGCCGGAACCATCGGGGGCGCCTCCGGATTCATCCTCGGGCCGGAGGACCTCCACGTCCCCGGGCAGCCCCGGGGCGAGGCCGGCCGCATGGAGGACCACGCCGGCCACCCTTTCCGTCGCCCCCCCGGGCGCGTAAAAGACATGGGTCGCCATGGCCCTTCTTATATCCCCCTCCCTTTCCGGGTGGGCGAGGCCAGAGGACACGGCCGCGACCACTTCTTCAGGGCTCTTCACCACGACGCCTATCTTCCGGCCGTAGGTGTCGAGGTCAAGTGCCGGCGCCCGCTTGCGCAGCTTCTTGAAGAGCTTGGGGACGTCTATGAAGACGATGGGGCGGTCCATGAGCGTGTATTCGACGGCTACCGACGAGGCGTCCGTCATTAGGAGGTCCGCGGCAAAGAGGTAAGGTATGATGTCCCTGTCCCTGACGAGGCGGACACGGTCGCTCTCCATCGGCGCAAGCTCGGCGAACCAGTCGACGTCCCGCTTGGGATGGTCATGAGGTTTTATCAAGAGGTTCCACGACCCCTGTTCCGCCACGGCCCGTATCACCTCCGGGCCCATGGTGTCCAGGGCGTTGTGCTTGTCTCCCGTGGGCGCGAAGAGGATGGTGGGAAGACCCGGGTCCACCCCGGCGCCGCGAAGCACGGCGTCGCGGTCCAGGTCTCCGGTCGCCAGGGCGTCCACCTTGGGCAGCCCGGTAAGGAGGCAGACCGGGCCGTCGCCCCGAACTAGCCCCTGTCTGCGGTAGAGCTCGGAATGATACCGGCCGGGCAGGCAGAGCAGGTCGAAGCGCAGGGCCTTCTCCCTGACCGAGAGGTTTTTGAAGGAGACGCCGTGGAATATCTGCACCGTCTTATTTACGGACCGGGGGAAGAGGGTGTCCGACAGGTGCGCCGAGACCAGTACGTCGAAGTCCTGGCGCCTGACCTCCTCTATGGGCAAGACCCGGCTCTGGTCCACGGGAAAGGGGTCATAGAAGCCTTCGAGGCTGAAGGTCACCTCGTCATGGTCGGTCCGCTTGAACCCGCCGGAGAGGAAGAGTTCGACCCTGGGGTCGGCGGCCAGCAGCCTGTAGACCGGAAGGAAGCAGACGAAGTGAATCGGCGCGTATCCGGTGAAGAGGACCCGTTTTCTTGCTTCTTCCATGTCCGCTGCCTTCCCTGTTATGGTCCCTGCGGCCCCGGGGCCGCCTAGAGCCTGTACGAGAGGGTGGCCCCGAGCTCGTACCTGTTATATGACTTCTGCTCCGCCTGGTTTACGGTCGCCAGTCCGGCCCTATCGGCGTCCTCGATGGTGTATCGCCCCTCGAACCCGAGGGTCCAGTGGCTGCCGTAGTCCCCCTTAAAGCCGAGGCCGAACCTGTGGCGGAAGTCCTGGCGGTCGATGCGCGTGACGTCGAAGGTCTCCGTCGACTGGTAATCCTGCAGACGGATGTCGTATTTGAAAAACCCTTCCCATTGATCGTTGATATCGCCCTTGAACTTTACCCCGAGCTTATGCTCTAAGCGCGAGCGGTTCACCCTCTGCACGGTCGCGACGTCGAGGTCCAGGGCGTCTCCATCCGCGTTGAGGTCTACACCGAAGTCGGTCTCGTTGCGGATCAGGATCTCGGGGTCGGTCGGGGTATTGATACTCTTGAAGAGGTAGCTGAAGGCGAGGACGGCCCCCTTGCCGAATTCAAGGTCGAGGCCGGCGCCTCCGAGGATCGAGTCCTCGTTGCGGTTCCTGAAGGGGGCGTCGTATTCCTTGCTCTGGAGCCCGACCGTGGCCGTGCCGTATACCTTTTCGATCCCCGTGGAACCCGCCTTGCCGCCGGGTTTTTTCCACAGCCGGTGGCGGTAAGAGGCCTCGACGTCGATACGGTCGTACGTGGCCGCCCCGTAGATCCTTTCACTGTCCAGGACCGGCCCGGACGGGTTCGTCGTGCCTGTCAGGTAGTTTTTCTTGAAGACGTTGGGCGCGTACTTGAAGTCCAGGCCCAGCGTGTCGTGGGCCCCGACCGTCTGCCGCAGGTCGAGCCCGGAGACGAGGTGGCTCTTCTTCTGGCTCTGCAGATATAGATTATAGAGTACGTTGGGGCTGATCTTGAGTTCCTTGCCGCCGAGACCCGGGGTAGAAAGAGTGACCTTGAGGCGCGGGGTCAAGATGAAGTCATCGGCGGACTTCATGTCGTTGAAGCGGCCGCTTGTCCTGTCCGCGGCCTTGTTGGCGTCGAGCCTGCTTATCTGGGTGTCCGACAGTTTATAGATGTTGCTGTCATAGAGAAACTCAGACTGAAAGGTGGTCTTCCACTTGAAAGCGCTCCCCCCCTTGGCGAGGGCGTTGCCGCCCAGGCCCGCCCACAGGCCAAGCGCCAATGCGCAGGCCAGCAAGCCGTAAAGATACTTCCTTCCGAATGACGCCATGCCTTCTCTCCTTGCTTTGTTCAGTACGTCCGGTGGCAAGAGGAATACACGCCCCCTCCCCCCGGGACCGCCTGTGTCCCTGACAACGACTCCGTTAATCATATGCACTCGGCCCTGGACGGACCACCACCCCCTAACGATAAGGGAACGAACATTAAAGCCCCATTAGAGCCGCCGGGCGCGTCCTCCGCCTTATTCCATCGCTATGGCCCCGGGTGGACTACAACGGCTGATTCTACCTGTACGGTCGAGCCTCGATATGTGACCCTGCTCACAACAGGGACAAAAAGGCGAGTACTTTCAAGAGGTCACTGCACTTCGGCCTTCGTCACCTTGGCGATTATCACCCCTTCGACGTCGAGGGTCCCCTCGCGGGCCGCCTCCACGGACGGGGCGTCCCAGCCCTCGCCGTCGCGGCGCCAGATGGCGTTGACCACGACCTCTCGGCCCTTTGCCAGAAGCTCCACCGGGGACTTCTTAGACCTGTACCTCGGCGTCATCAGTAAACTCTTGAACCTTATTCCGCCGCATTCGACCGGGGGGGTGTCGGCCACGAACCAGAACTCCTTGTAGGTCCGGGGCTCCACGGTCTTGCCCTTCGAGCCCGTGGCCTGGAGGGTGAAGGAGACGCTGGGGTCTTCCTCGATTTCCCTCTCGCCCGAGAGGTCTTCCCTCACCGTGCCAGAAATGACCGTGGCGCCTCCGCCCGCGTCAAAGTCCCTCGGCTCACCGACGTCTATCTCTATCTTCATCCTTTGCTCCCGCAGTTATTTATTCAGGTCAATGCATAACTATATATAATGTCGGCAGAGGATTCAAGGGTTTCCGGGCCCCCCGCCCCCCCTCTTGACAGGCGGCCAGGGCGCTGGTACAAAAGGACCGGAGGCGGAGACAAAAGAGATGGCGCGCGAATTCGACGAGATAATAGATAGGGCGGGCACGGGCTCGGCGAAGTGGGCGGGCCACGCCGAGCGGGGGGTAACGGCGATGACCGTCGCCGACATGGACCTCCGGGCCCCGCGGGAGGTGATAGACGCCGTCATCGAACGGGCGCGACACGGGATATTCGGATACACCGAGGTGCCCGGGAGCTACTACGCGGCGCTCTCGGCCTGGTGCTCGGAGCGCTTCAGCTGGCCTATCAAGAAGGAATGGGTGCTCATAACCCCGGGGGTGATACCGGCCCTGTACCTCGCCGTGCAGGCCTATACCGAGCGCGGGGATCACGTCGTCCTCCAGCCCCCGGTATACTACCCCTTCATGCACGCCGTGACCGATAACGAGCGGAAGATCCTCTTTAACCCCCTGAAGCTCGCGGACGGAAGGTACCGGATGGACCTCGAGGGGCTCGCCGAGAAGGCCGACGAGCGCACGAAGCTCCTCATACTCTCAAGCCCGCACAACCCGGTGGGGAGGGTCTGGGACGAAGGGGAGCTGAGGACCCTGGTGGAGCTCTGTATCGAAAGGGGGATAACGATCGTATCCGACGAGATACACTTCGACCTCGTGATGCCAGGCCACCGGCACACCCCCACGGCGTCGCTCTCGGACGAGGCCGCGCGCGTGACGGTCACCTGCACCTCTCCGTCGAAGACCTTCAACACGGCCGAGCTTCAGGTGGGTAACGTCATCATCTCCGAGCCGGGCCTCCGCGAGAGGTTCGAGGACGTTCTGGTGCGGGCGGGGCTCGGCCGTCCCAACGTGCTCGGGGCCGTGGCCTGCGAGGCGGCATACTCCAGGTGCGGTCCCTGGGCCGGGGAGCTCGTCGAGTACATCCACGGGAACTACTCTCTTATGCGGGGGCGTTTGGCCGAGAAGCTCCCCGGGGTGTGGGTGGCCCCCCTTGAGGGGACGTACCTCGGGTGGCTCGACCTGCGTGGTTTCGGCCTCGGAGAAACGGAGATGGAGGAGTTACTCATTAATAAGGCCCGGGTGGCGCTCACGCCGGGCTCTATATTCGGCCCCGGGGGAGAGGGGTTTTTCAGGATGAACCTCGCCTACCCGAGGCCGGTCGTCGCGGGGGCGGTGGATAGGATATGCGGGGCGCTGGGGGGGCTTTGACCTGTCGGGTTACGCTCCGCTGACCCAACCTACGGGGCTTTAATTCAAAAACCCTCCCGGCCGGGAGGGTTTTAATATGGAGCGGGCGATGGGAATCGAACCCACGTATGAAGCTTGGGAAGCTTCCATTCTACCATTGAATTACGCCCGCAGTTCGGCGTCATTCACTCTTTTTCAATAAATACCATTAACGGGCGCCCCCGGTCAAGGGCAAATGCCCGCCGGAGGGCCTACGCCTCGCCGAGGTCGAAAAGAGGCTCATCAGAGCGTTCCAGACGAAGGTCACCCCGCCGGAGATGGCCACCAGCCCCCCGAAGCCCATGAGCGCCATGCCGAAGGTCTTCCAGAAGGTGTCGAGGTTCTGCGCCCCGGCCATCGCCTTCCTTTCCATGCCGTAGGAACCGGCGACGTAAAGGCCGGCGACGAAGAGCACTATCCCGAAGCTGTAGAGGTACGGCTGAACCGAGGCCATCCGGCCGCTCCAGACCCTCCTGCCCACGAGCGGCATGACGAGGTAGAATACGGCCATGAAGGCTATGGTGATGGCAACTATTACCGAGTGGTAATGCGCCGGTATCTTGGTGTTCACCCCGCGGATGTCCATGGCGATCAACCCTCCCACGACGTAGATGATCATGGAGAGGAGGAGCGAGGAGAAGACCGGGTCCTTCCAGGGGAACTCTCCTCTGCGGATAATCGCGTAAAGCCCGGCGAGGATGAAAAGCCCGGTGGAGGGGCCGTGGCCCCAGCGCATGAGCCAGGTGAAGGCGTCGAGGTGGGACTGGGCCGAGGGGTCGCCGAAGATGTATATGAATGGGGCCGGGATTATGAAGGCGAGGTAGACGAGAAAGAGGGCCCTGGCCGTCCGGCCTCCGACGAGCACGCCCCCGGGGCCGAAGGCCTTCTCCGAGAGGTAGAGCCACACCGATACGACGGCAACGGTGTTGGCGAACTGGAGGACGTGGCCGCCGCCCCAGTTGAGGCGCTCGAAGTCTATTGCCCCCCCGGCCCGCCACTGGAACCAGCCGACCAGGGCGAAGCAGACGAAGGCCGTAAGGACCGCCACGCCGGCCACCATCATGCCGAAGGCCGGGGCCGGGAGGACCGCGCCCGCGCGGCGCGCCTTCCACGCCGTAGCAAAGGAGTTTGCGATCGTCCCGACTATGCCGGCGGCGAAGAGCGCGAGCCCCGCGTAGAACCAGGGGGTCATGAGCACGGGGACGTAGTTGGCGAGCACCGGGGCGCCGAGCCCCCCGGCGGCCGAGACGACCACGAGGCCGACCCCGAGGGCCGAAAGGGCGAGAGAGGCGAAGCCGAGGCCAGCCGAGGCCTCGGCGTGGCCGATAAAGGCCGTCGTCGTATAGACCCAGAGGAAACCCTCGAAGGCGAGAAACCAGATGACGAAGGCGAGGACCACGTGCCCCACAAGGCCCACGTAGACGTAGTCCCGGCCCACGGCAAGGAGCCCCTCCACCCCCGGGGTCCTCGCCAGCACTATGAGTATGGCGAAAAGCCCGGCGAAGAGGAGCGAGAAGACCGCCAGCCCCAGCCAGCCGAGAAGGAGTCTCCTCGTGCTCTTTTCACATCTATCGAACATGGCGTCAGGCCCGCATCATCCGTTCATGAGGAATATCGTCCACCCCGAGGCGGCCACGTACATCCAGACCCCGGCCGTAAAGGGCGCCACCCGCCTGTGGCGGTCGAACCTGCCCCTGAAGGCGAGGTAGACCGTTACGACGGCAAGGGGGAGGTTTACCAGCGACAAGAGGGTATGAGACCAGAGGAGCGAATAGAAGAGCCGCCTCATGCCGCCCGAGTACCGCTCCGGGGGAAAGAGCGTCGAGCCTGCCACGTAGAGGACGACGAAGACCACGGCGAAGGCGCAGGCCGTGAGCATGGCGCGCCTGTGGAGGTCCCGGTGGCCGAGCCTTACCAGGACCACGCCCGCGGCCACGAGGAGCCCGCTTGCGGCTATCGCCGCCTGGCTTGCCGTGGCGAGCGCCCACTCCAGGCCCATCAGAGCCTCCAGGCGAGCACCACCCAGACGACGATGAAGTTGAAGAGCACAAGGAGGCCTATTACAAGGGCGCTCTTCTGCTTTTTCCTTGAGTCATCGGACTTGGCGTTCGACATCTCCGGTATACCTCTCTTTTAAATGATCCTCATGTCCGCCACCATGACCGTGAAGACACTGGTGAGATAGACGATGGAGTAGAAGAAGAGGAACATGTCCGTGCTCCGCTTCGAAGCGAGAAACCTCACGGCCAGGGCCAGGTAGAACGCCCCGAGCGGCAGGGCCGCAAGGAGATAGACCGTGCCAGTCATGCCCAGGAGATAGGGGACTATGGACAGGGGCAGCAAGAGGGCGGTGTACAGGGCGATCCTCGTCTTCGTCCTCGAAACCCCGAGCGCCACCGGGACCACCGGTATGCCGGCGGCAGCGTACTCGTCCCTGTACTTGAGCGCGAGGCTCAGGGCGTGGGGCTGCTGCCAGAAGGTGACGAGCGCGAAGAGCGCCACGGCCTCGAGCGGCACGGTGCCCGTGGCCGCGGCGTACCCGAGCACAGGGGGGAGCGCCCCGGCCACGCACCCGACCTGGTTTGCCCAGGAGGTCCTCCTCTTCATGAGCATCCCGTAGAGGACGACGTAGAAGAAAACGGCCGCGGCCGAGAGGGCCGCCGTAAGGACGTTGACCTCAAGGGCGAGAAGGGCCGCGGAGAGCGCGACGAGCGCGACACCCGAGGCGAGCGCCAGGGCGGGCCGTACGGTGCCGGCGGCGAGCGCCCTCGACGACGTCCTGGGCATGAGCCTGTCTATGTCCCTGTCGATGTAGTTGTTCAGCATGGCCGAGCCGGCGGTGGCGAGCCCCACGCCGGCAAGCGTCCAGAGCATGAGAGGCAGCTCCACCATCCCCCTGCCGCCGAGATATACCCCGGCCAGCGTCGAGACGAGCACGAGCCCCACTATGCCGGGCTTGGTGAGTATCAGGTAGTCGGCGACCGGACCCCCGAAGGCTTCGGCCCTGTGTGCGGCGTATTCGTTATTCATGACCGTACCGGGCTCCTTTCCGCTCCCGCGCCGAAGAGCAGGGGCATGGACTGGTAGGCGAGATAGCCGAGGAGCATGAAACCGGTTGCGCCGTGCATGATTATCACCGGCAGGAACATGCCCGTAAGGACCACGAGCATGCCGAAGACCGCCTGGCAGGAGACAAGTGCGAAGACCACGGCGGCGGTCCTCTTCCCGCCACCGCCCCTTACGGCCCTCAGGAGGGCCGCCCCCGCGGCGAGGAATATCAACAGGGCGAGCACCCTGTGAGTGTAGTGGAGCGCCACGGCGTAGCCGGTGAAATCGGGCACGACCGCGCCGTTGCAGAGCGGGAAGTCCGGGCAGGCGAGCGTGGCGCCGGAGTACCGGACGAGGATGCCCAATATGACCTGCAGGTAGACCGCCCCGAAGAGGTAGGGCAGATATCTCATCGAAGTGTCCGCCCCGGAGCCGACGACGTATCTCAGCGTAAAGACGAGGCAGGTGAGCACCAGCGTGGCTATCACCAGGTGGGTGGATATCACGGCCACGTGGGCGAATCCCTCGAGGAGCGGGGCCTCGAGGAGCACCGTGACCCCGCCGAGCAAGACCGCAACGGCGAGGAAGGCGAGGATAACGGCGGTGAGCGCCCTCGGCATCCCCCGCTGGTACTTCCAGACCAGGAGCGTGGAGGATATTATGAGCACGCCCGTAATGCCCCCGAGGAGCCTGTGCCCCCATTCGAACCAGATGGAGAGCTCAAGCGGCGGGGCCACCGAGCCGTAGCAGAGCGGCCAGTCGGGGCAGGCGAGCCCTGAGCCCGTCGAGGTGACGAAAGTCCCCATGACCATCAGAAGATAGGTGAAGAGCACGGTCGAGCCGAGCATGAGACCGAGCTTCGGTGTTATCGCATCCGTTCTGAACATCATCGCCTCCGCTGCTTAACGCGCCCCGAGCCGTCAGGAGCCGTATCCATAGGGATCGAAGTCCTCGCAGTTCGGCACCTCGGGCCAGTTGCCGGGCCCGGGAGGTGTGCTCGTCGTCCACTCGAGCGACCTCGAGCCCCAGGGGTTGTCCGGGGCCTTCCTGCCCGCCACCAGCCCGTGTATCCAGCTTATGAAGGTAAGAAGAACTCCGAAGCCGAGTATGAAGGCCCCGAGGGTGACTATCTGATGGAGGTGTTCGAGCTGCGGCATCTGGGAGTAGTCGAAGTACCTCCTCGGCATGCCCTTCAGTCCGACGATGAACATGGTGAAGAAGGTCAGGTTGGCCCCTATGAAGGTGAAGACGAAGGCGAGCTTTCCGAGCCCCTCGTTGTACATCTTGCCGCTCATCTTGGGGAAGAGGTAGTAGACGCCCCCGATGATGCCGAAGGTGCCCGCGACCGCCATGACGTAGTGAAAGTGTGCCACCACGAAGTGGGTGTCCTGCAGCTGAAGGTCGAGGGCGGCCAGGGCGTGGGGTATGCCCGTAAGGCCCCCTATGAGGAAGAGAAAAATGAAGCCCACCGCGTAGAGCATGGGCGTCTTGTACTCGATGGCCCCCCTGTACAGCGTCCCCACCAGGCTTATGACCAGAAGCCCCACGGGCACGCTTATCATGAGCGTGGAGATCATCATGCCTATCCTTATCCAGTTGGGCATGCCCGAGGTGTAGAGGTGGTGGATCCAGACCTCTCCGGAGATGGCGACGACCCCGAAGATGCCGCCGTAGACGGCCACCCTGTAGTTGAATATCCTGTTTCTGGCGAAGGTGGCGACTATCTCGAAGATTATCCCGATAAAGGGCAGCAGGATGACGTAGACCGCCGGGTGGGAGTAGAACCAGAAGAGATTCTGATAGAGGAGCACGTCACCGCCGTTGCCGGGGCTGAAAAAGCTCGTCCCCAGGTACTTGTCGAAGGTGATCATGGTGACGGCGCTGCCGAGCACCGGGACGAAGACGAGCTGGATGAGGAACGCCCCGAGGGTGGCCCATACGAAGATGTTGAGCTTGCCCCAGGTCATGCCCGGGGCGCGCATGTTTATTATGGTGACTATGAGGTTGATGCCTCCCGCTATCGAGGCGAAGCCGAGGATCAGGACCGTGAAGGTGTACATGGCCGTATTGCCCGGCGTCATTATCGAGTAAGGGGGGTAGCCGGTCCACATGATGTCCGGGGGATCGGGTATGACGAAGGTCAGGAGCGCCAGGATTATCCCCGCCCAGAAGAGCCAGAGACTGAAGGCGTTGAGCCTCGGGAAGGCCACGTCCTTCGCCCCTATCTGAAGAGGGATGAGGTAATTGGCGAAAAACCCCGTGAGCGCCGGTATCTGGAAGCCGAGGATCATGGCCGCGCCGTGGAAGTAGAGCCAGACGTTGTAGGTGTTGGGGTTGTCCGTCAGCGTGGGCCCCACCTTGGAGAGCTCGATCCTTATGAGGAGCGCTATGAGCCCGGCTATGGCGAAGGCCGCCAGCGACCCGATAAGGTACATCACCCCGATCTTCTTGTGGTCAGTGGAGAATATCCACTCCTTCAAGGTCTTGCCGAAGCCTCCCTGTGCGCTCATGACTGAGTACCTCCTTTAACTTTACGCTGCTCCTCGTGAAGCCAGCTGAAGAACTCCTCCTCGGGCATGGCTATCACCTTGCCAATCATGCTCGAGTGGAGCATGCCGCAGTACTCTGCGCAGGTTATCAGGTGCTCTCCGGGCTCCTTCGGGAGGAACCAGAGGTACGTTATGCGTCCGGGCATGGAGTCCTCTTTGACCTTGAAGTCGGGCAGGTACATACTGTGCACCGTGTCCATGCTCGTCATCTTCACGAGCACCGGGCGGCCCGCCGGGACACGGAGCTCGTTCGTGGCCTCCACCCCGCCCTCGTGAGTGAAGTTCCAGCTCCACATGGCGCTCTTGAGCTCCACCTCGTAGGCCCCGTCGGGGACCCTCCTGTATTCGTTCCAGAGGGTCCACCCCTTGGCGGCGAGGTATATGTCGTCCGCCATGAATATGAAGACTGGTATGAGCGCCCAGGTAAGGGACTGGACCAGCGTGAGCCTCGGCCCCCCGCCTTCCTGGCCGGGGCTCTTTCTCCTGTATTTGATCATCAGGTAGACGGCGACCAATGCGAATCCGACACCGATGATGGTAATGTCCCACAGCACCTCGCGCCAGAGGTGTTCGAACCCGACCGCCGGGTCGCGCATGCCCGCACCGTGCCCCCCCTCTCCCGCCTGCTCATAGGCGAAAGCGGCGGCGGCCGGGACTACGAGGAAAAGCGGCAGCAAGAAGAGTGTAAGTCTATGGAATCGCCCGGTCATGGCCTTACCTCCGTGCCTTTTTTTTGGAGATGACTATTGAAAGCCCTATAAGTGCAAGGCCCCCGGCGAGGGAGCCCGTTGCGATGAAGAGGGGATAGTTAAGCGTATATCTACCTTCCTTGAAGTTATAGCTGTAGCAGGCCACGAGAAGCAGGTCCGTCAGGTCCTTTACCTTGGACTTGCCGGGGTTGCCGAACCCGGCCTCGGCTATGGCCACCTCCACGTCGCGCGGGCCGGCCATGGCGGAATAGAGGTACCTGGTGACCCTGCCCTCGGGGGACAGGAAGATGTATACGCTCGAGTGGACGAACAGTTTGTCCCTCTTGGACCAGAAGAACTTGAAGCCGACGCTGCCGGTAAGCCTCTCTATGTCCGCGGGGTCCTTCATGACCGCCACGCGCCAGTCCCCCCTCTCGGCGGCGCCGATGCCGGCCTTCTTCTCGAACATCCCGATGTCGTCTTTTGTGTCCTCGGCGTCGAAGGAGACGGTAAGGACGCTGTAGTCGGCGCCGAGGGCGTACCCTTCAACCCCCTTCAGGGTTTTTCTGAGCCCGGAGTTGATGGTGGGGCAGGCCCCGTCGCAGTCGAAGTAAGAGAGAATCAGGACGAGCGGCCTGCCGAGCATGTCGCCCATGGTGAACTCCCGGCCATCGAAGGCGAGGAAGCGGTACCCCGGGTCCACCTTCGCGCCGAGATAGCTGTCCTCATCTATCATCACCACCGAGGGGTCGATCTGGGTATCCGTGGTCCGGCCGTACTCGGCGCGGGCCCGGTCGGCCCCCAGGAGGACCGTTATGGCGATGAGCGCTAAAAACCTCGTATACACCTGCTTTAACCGCCTTTTATCCAGGGCCTACCAGAAGTAGATCTGGGAGACGACGAAGAACCAGATTATGTCGACGAAGTGCCAGTAGAAGCCCACCGCCTGCATGAAGGTCTTGTTGGCCCTGCCCCAGAGTGCGGGAAGGAGGGCGCAGACGAACATCGCCAGGCCGACGAAGACGTGGGAGCCGTGGAAGCCTGTTATGCTGAAGAAGGCCGTTGAGTATATGTTGGTCCTGAAGTTGAAGCCCTCGCCGAACAGGGTGCTCCACTCGTTTATCGAGAGGCCGAGAAAGCCGAGGCCGAGGAGCATGGTGATGACGAGCCAGAAGATGAACCCGGAGTTGTTGTTCTTGTGGACGAGCTGGTGCTCGGCCGCGTGGACGGTGACGCTCGATGAGACCAGGAGCACCGTCATGATGATCGGGATGAGCACCGGCAGATGGGGCGTGCCCGCAGGCGGCCACTCCGGGGCGGAAAGCCTCGTTACCCAGTAGGTGGCGAAGAAGGCCACGAATATGAAGGCCTCGGCGATGATGAAAAAGGGCATGGCGTCGATGCCGTAGCCAAGCTCCTCGCCGTGGAGGTGTACGTGCATGTGGGAGTGCTCGACGGCCTCCCTGAGCCAGCCGATTACGGAGATTAACACCAGGGGGACGCCTATGCCCAGAGAGACCACCGCAAGTGTCGGCTTGTCATAGACGAAGTACAGGGAGAAGGTGAATGGGGCGAGAAAGAGTATCCCGAGGCTCAGTATCAGCGGCCATGGACTTGTCTCCCATTCTTCCTCGTGTCCGGTAGCAGGTGCCTGCATGACTCATACCTCCTTATCTGGTCTGGATATTGAGGTCTTTCGTGTCTGGAAAGGTTGGAACTCGCCGGGCCCTTTGTCCGTCATCATCTCGAAAGTTGAGACCGCCACCTGCCCGGGGCGCCGGGCAAGGCACGCCGCCTGTCGAGTATTCCGCGGCCCTCCCCGGAGGGGGCTTCAGCGGAAGACCACGATAAAAGACTAATAAGACCCTTTTTGTTTCATCCTATTTATGACATCCCGGACCTATTGTCAAGAGTTTTTTTGCCGTCGGTCCATTTTTAACCTCCGCCGGCCGCGCGAAATGGCGGCACGGACCCGCCCGGAGGCGGCCCCGGGACCGGGGGAAATAAGAAAACGGGGCCGGCTTCAATTGAAGCCGGCCCCGTCCTTGCGGAGTCCTTACACTCCCGTCCCCTCGCCCCCCGATACCCCTGCCCCCTTATACCCCCCCCTGACCCTTTATACCCACCTGACCCTTTGCCCCCTGCCGGGGCATAGGGTCAGAGCTTGGCCTTGAGCTGCGCCACGAGGTCCTGGTACGTGGAGTTCCTCATGACCGATGCGAACTGGGACCTGTAGTTTCTCACGAGGCTCACCCCCTCTATGACAATGTCATAGACCACCCATCCCTTCCTGGCGCGGTTCACCAGCTTGTAGTGGATGGGTATCTCCGTGCCCTTTGAAGTTATGAGCATGGTCTTGACTATCGAGGTGTTCTTTACGGTCCGCTCCTCCTCGTAGACTATCTTCTCGTCGCTGTACCCCTCCACCTTGTTGATATAGGAGTTCTCGACGAGGCGGCCGAAGAGTCCCGCGAACTCACGGCGCTGGTCTCCGGAGAGCGCCTTCCAGTGCTTGCCCAGCGAGCGCCTTGCCATCTCCTCGAAGCCGAAGCGCTTCCTTATGGCCTCTCTGATCCTGTCCCTTCTCTGGACGGTCTTGTCCGACCCCTTGAGCGACGGGTCCTTGAGGATCGCGACCACCTCATCGACGGTGGCCTTCACCATGGCGGTGGTCTCGCCCGCGTGCGCCAGGGGCGCGGAGGCGAAAAGCGCCAAAAGGACGGTTATCAAGACGAGCCTTGCCGGTTTTCTCATCTCCTTCCTCCTCATTCGAGCTTACTCCTTTACCAGGTCTTCGCGGTGCTGGTGGTATGCGTCCCTTATGAAGGTATAGGGGTCGAGGGCGTCCCTTTTGAGGTCCTCGTAGACGCCGATATTGATGCTCGTGTTGTTCACCCTGTCCGAGGCGCTCACGGCCAGGCCGGCCGTGGCCTCGTTATAGAAGATGTAGGTAAGGGGGTTCATGAAAAAGTCCCCGGCCATGCCGATCCCGTCCCTTGCGCTCGAGGGGCCGAAGAGGGGCAGGTTCAGGAAGAACCCCGGCCCTGCGCCGTAGCGGCCGAGGGTCTGGCCGAAGTCCTCCTTGTGAAGGTATATGCCGTACCTGTCGCGCGCCGGGTCCATGAAGCCGAGAACGCCTATGGTGGAGTTGATCCCGAGCCTCGCCAGCTCCGTGCCCGCGTACTTGAACTTGAACTGCAAAACCGAGTTGACGAGGCGTATCGGGGTATAGAGGTTGCTAAAGAACCTGTTTATGGCCACCCTGCCCGGCTCGGGGACCACGAAGGCGTAACCGCGGGCCACCGGCTTGAGCAGCCAGAAATAGAGCTTGTCGTTGAAGATGAAGACGGCGCGGTTGAAGGGTTCGAGGGGGTCGGCGATCGTGCCAACCTCGTCGAACTCCTCTTCGAACTCGTCGAACTCAGCGTCATCCTCCTGGCCGGCCTCCTTGTCAGCGCCCTTGTCCGGCTCTACCCAGAACTCCCCCTCCCACTGGGCCACCTGGACTGCCTCTCCCCCCCCTGTACCCACTGCCCACCCTGCCCCCCCGGTCGCTTCGGCCGCTTCGGCCGGAGCGCCTCCGGGGAGAAAACAAAAGGCCCCAAGGGCCAGAAACAGAAAGACTGCGAGTTTCGCCAAGGCGCGCTGGTTCCTCATATCTATAATACCCCCTGAACGTTTCTTCCTCTGTCCTTAGTATATCTCAAAAAGGGCGTCACTTCTCGAATATGTACTTGCTTATGAGCTCCTCGAGGCTGATGGCGCTCTCCGTGTCTATGATGGTCCCTCCCTCTCCGACCAGGTCTTCGGACCCTCCCGGCGTGAGCTTTATGTACTTCTCCCCTATCACCCCCTTGGTCCTTATCGACGCTATGGTGTCGTCGGAGAGCTTTACGTCCCTGTCGATATTCATCTCCACGAGCGCCATGTCGTCTTCGAGGCGTATGTCCTTCACCTTGCCGACCTCGACGCCCGCTATCTCCACCGTCGACCCCTTCTTGAGCCCAGTGATGGAGTCGAAGAGCGCCGTGGCCGAATACTTGCTGGAGCCCAGGATGTCGATATTGCCGAGGGATACCGAGAGATATACCAGGGCAACGATACCGACGATCATGAAAAGGCCCACCGTCATTTCCGTCTTTTTGCTGAACATGGTTACCTCCCGGGACCTAAAGGAGCATGGAAGTCAATATATAGTCCGTTACCAGTATGGTCAGTGAAGTCGCCACCACCGCGTTCGTCGTGGCCCGGCTCACCCCCTCGGTGGTGGAGGTCGCGGTGTAGCCGACGAAGGTGCATATCCAGGCTATCAGCCCCCCGAATGTCACCGACTTTATGATCCCGCCGTATATGTCGTGAAAGCCCGTGGCCGAGATCATCTCGCCGAAGTAGGCGCCCTCGTTCACGCCGAGAAGCTTCACGCCGACGAGGTAACCGCCGGCGATGCCGAGGATGTCGAAGAAGGCCGTAAGCAGCGGCAGCGCTATGAGCGCTGCGATGACCTTGGGGCTTATGACGTAGCCCACGGGGTCTATGGCCATCATCTCGAGTGCCGGCATCTGGTCGGTTATCTTCATTATGCCGATCTCCGCCGTAATCGCCGAGCCGGCCCTGCCCGTGACCATCAGCGCGCAGAGCACGGGGCCGAGCTCCCTTATGACCGACAGCGCCACGGCCGAGCCGAGGACCCCCTCGGCCCCGAACTTATTGAGGGTGTAGTAGCCCTGGAGGCCGAGGACCATGCCGGTAAAGAGCGCGGTGACGAAGATAATGAGGAAGCTCCTGGCCCCTATGAACTCTATCTCCTTGACGATGCGGCCGAGCCTCCATGGAGGCCTGGCGGCCTGGCCGAGGGCCTGGGCCAGAAACGCCCCGGCCCTGCCGAGGACCTGCACCGTCCTCAAGGCCTCTCTGCCGAAAAGGGCTATCGTGTCTTCCATCGGAACCTGCAAGTCTTGCCCCCTACGCCCCGAGTATGTCCTCGAGGAAGTCCTTGTCCGTAAGGTTGAACGGGATAGGGCCGTCCGGAGACCCTGTTATGAACTGCCGGACCTTGGGGTCCTGGCTCTCTCGTATCTCCTCGGGCGTGCCCTCGGAGATTATGTCGCCGTAGAAGAGGATTATTATCTTGTCCGCTATCTTGAAGGCCGACTCGATGTCGTGGGAGACCACTATGGATGTGACCCCGAGCTTGCGGTTGAGGTCGAGGATGAGCTTTCCTATGACGCCCGTGGAGATGGGGTCGAGCCCGCTGGTGGGCTCGTCGTAGAGGACCACGTTGGGGTCCATGACTATGGCCCTGGCAAGCCCCACCCTCTTGGTCATACCGCCCGAGAGCTGGGACGGCATCATCCTCTCCACGCCGCGGAGCCCCACCATCTCGAGCTTTATCTTGACGATCGTCTCTATGACGTCCTCGGGGAGCGTCGTGTGCTCCCTCAGGGGGAAGGCCACGTTGTCGTAGACGTCGATGGAGTTGAAGAGCGCGGCCCCCTGAAAGAGCATTCCCATCTCCTTTCGGAGCTCGTAAAGCTCGGCCTTGCCGAGCGCGGTCACGTCCCTGCCCTTGAAGATCACCCTGCCGGAATCGGGCCGCTCCAGGCCCGCGAGGTGCTTGAGCATGGTCGACTTGCCCGACCCGCTCCCACCGAGGATTACCGTTACCTTCCTGTCGTCGAACCTGCAGGAGATGTTGTTGGCCGTGACTATGGCCCCGTAACGGTTATAGAGGTTCTCTACCTTGATCATGAAAACCGCCGTATGAAAAACGCCCTGAGCCGGCCGGCCGCGGGGTCGCCGCTCCAGGTGCATGTCTCGTGAAGTCCGTATATACTTTTATCGGCCCAGTTGGTCGGCGACTTGAGTGTCGTGAAGGACAGCTGGCGCAAAGGGCCCTGGGACGAAAGGTGGCGCAAGATTTCAGTCTGACTCTAACACAAAAAACTCAACTTGTCTTGATGGCGCGCCGAAATATTGATAAGATAAAAGAAGATCATTCTCAACCCCCTACAGGGAGCACGCCCGCGATGCTCAGCATAAGCGCAAGACAGGAAGAGAACATGACCGTGCTCGACTTCGAGGGAGACTTCGACCTCAACGCCCACGGCTCCATAGAGAAGGCCCTCGGGTGCGGGTGCGACCACACGAGCGAGAATCTCGTCTGGAACTTCAAGGGCCTGCGCTCGATAAACGGGAGCGGCATCGCCATCCTCGTAAACGCCGTCAGGAAGATAAGGAGAAACGGCTGGGTGGTAAAGCTCACCGACGTGGGCCCGGAGGTGCTCGACGTCTTTCAGGTCCACAAGGTCCTCCCCGCCTTTGACATCCACACCGACGAGGCGGCCGCCAAAAAGCAGCTCCGCCTGGAGGTCGAGAAGGAGGGACAGAGGGGCAGCGAGACGAGCAGGAGGCTCTTCGAGAGGGTCGAGGTGGGCCTCAAGGCGCGCTTCAAGCAATTCAGGAAGGGCCGCCAGGCGGAAGTCTTCAAGACATCCGACGGCATGGTGACGAGCCTGAGCCGCTGCGGCGTCTTCCTCAGCTCCGAGGCCGTCCATCCCCGGGGCGCCGTCCTCGATGTGCAGCTCCAGCTGCCCAACGGACTGATAAAGCCCGTCATAAAGTTCCTCGGCAAGGTCGCCTGGGTGGCCGACAACGAGTCCTGGGGGGACAAGTACCCCGGGATGGCCCTGAGGATAGTCTGCATGGAGGACAAGGACAGGGCCAAGCTCTCCGGGTTCCTCGACGGCAAAGGCGTCTGAAGCCCCCTCCCCCATGAGCCCCTCCGCCGCATGCCGGCGCGCCGGTGGCGTCCCCCGCGCTAAAATCCCCATCCACCCTCCAAAGGCCCTATTGATATTGTCAAACCGACCGAGAACGCAGCATATTGCATTTATGACGAAAGGCCCAGTGGCGCGAGCCATCATCCTGTCGCTCCTTATCCTCCTGGCCCTGCCGGCCTTTGCCGGGGCGCGGGAGTACGCCTGGGACTTCGACCGCTCAAATGGGCTTGCCGGCTGGGTCCTCTCCGGGGCGGCCGGGGCCGTGCTTACGGACCGGGCCCTCCGGGTCACGGGGACCCGGCCGACGATGGTCTCCCCGGCCGTCGGGTTCGACGCCCGGGGCAAGGTCCTGATGTTGAGGATAAAGAGCCCCGTAAGGGGGGCCGCCGCGGTGGGGCTCGTAGCCGGACGCGACATCGACAGAAGGCTCTTCGATATAGTCCCCACGGAGGGGTTCCGGGACATTCGAATCTACCTCGGCGGCCTCTCCCCGCGGGGGGGGCGCACCTACGACCGGGTCGTCATCCAGTTCCCGGACACCACGAAAAGTCTCTCACCGCTGGAGGTGGACTTCGTCCGCATAGACGAGCCCGGGCCCGCCGGGCTCCTCAGGGCCTGGTGGACGGGGTTTTGGGACGTGGAGTTCATAGACACCAGGGCCGCAACCGTGAGCAACGTAAAGACCCCGAGGGTGGGCCCGGTGTCGTTCCTTACGGCCCTGTACGTCTTCATGGCCCTCGTCTTCGCGGCGGCCGCCGCCGCTTCCGTCTACTCTCGAAGGGCCTCGCAGGCCGCCGTGGATACCGGGGGGCTCGTCGCGCGGGCGGCGTTCATCGCCTTCATGGCCGGCGGCGCGCTCTACACCCTGAGGATGGACTACAACTGGCTGGTCATGTGGGGCAGAGACATCGAGGCCCTGTCGGGCAGGGAGACGAGGGAGAGGACCGCCGACCGCTTCGGCATCTATCACAGGGACTTCGACGTCTTCCTCGACTTCATCGACCTCGTGAAGTCCACGGTCCCCGAGGGAGCGCCGGTCCGGCCCGCCGTAAGGCCCCCGGGCGATACCATGGGCCAGCTCGCCAAGTACTTCCTCCTGCCGGTCATGACCTCCGACAGGGCCCGGTTCATCTGGGTCTTCGACGACGGCACGGTCTACGACCCCGCCACCCTGACCCTCAGAAAAGGTCTTGAGGTCGTAGCCTATCCGGTAAGGGAGGTCGCGCGCCTCGGCCCTCGGGCCGCCCTCTACGAAGAGGTCGACGAGGCCGGGGGGGCCAATGGGACGGGGGAAGGGGGGCGCCGATGAGCGCCCTCTCGACGGCCATCGCCCTGCTCCTGCCCACGGGCTGCGGCTACCTCGTCGTGGGTTATTTCCTGCGCGACGACCCCCGGTCCGGGATGCTCGAAAAGCTCGCACTCGGCTACGGGGCGGGCGCCGGGATAGTCACCTTCGTGATGTTCCTTGCGGGGGTGGCGGGGGTCCCCTTCGGCGCGCCGGTCATAACGGCCGGGGCTGGGGCCGTAGCCGGGTTCTTCTACTACCTCACCCGCCGGGATGGGAAGAGCCCCTTCAGGGCGTCCCGCCCCGCCGGCCCGGGGCTTGCGGGGTGGCGGCTCTACCTCGCCATCATCATGGGGGTGTGGGTAGCCGCGAAGCTCGCCTTCGTCTTCTACGAGGGCACGGCGAGGCCCATATTCAGCTGGGACGCATGGAACCACTGGTCCACGGCCGGGAAGGTCTTTTTCTACGACCGGGGGCTTCTGCTCGACAGGACGAGCGAGTTCTACTTCGGCGCTGGCTACAGGTTTCTCGGACACCCGCTCTTAAACCCCCTGCTCCAGACATGGACGGCGCTCTGGCTCGGCGAGTTCCACGAGGTCTACGCCAAGTCCTGGGCGATCTTCTACTTCTTCGGGCTCCTCGGGACCTTCTACTTCGCCGCCGCGAGGGAGGCGGGCCGCCTCGGCGCCCTCGCCGGGGTCTTCTTCCTCGCGGGCGTCCCGCTCCTCACCTACCACGGCACGACGGCCTACTCCGACCTGCCGCTCGCCTATTACGGCCTTGCCGGCACGGCGGCCTTCTGGGGTTACCTGAGGGGCGGGAACAGGGACCTGCTCGCCCTGGCCGGGCTCTTCGTCTCCATGGGCGCGCTTACAAAGAACGAGGGGCTCTTCTTCTTCATCGCCATCGGCGCCGCCCTGGCCGTCCACCTCGCAAGCGAAAAAAAGCCCGTCGTCGCCGGGCTCGCCGCGTTTCTCATCCCCTGCGTGATACTCATGGGCCCATGGATGGCATTCAAGGCGGTAAACGGCCTCGGCTTCGGCCACAGCGGCGGGGAGGCCGGGATCGCCCTCCTCTCGGACCCCAAGTACCCGGAGGCGCACGGGGTCCACTGGCAGGTGCTGCCCGTAATCGCCAGGGACTTCTTCCTGAGGGCCAACTACAACCTCATCTTCCCCTTCTGGATCGCGCTGACCCTGTGGCGCAGAAAGGACGTCCTCGGCTCCCCGGTCAGGTACCTCTACGTAATCGTCCTCTCGGTCATCTCCATGTTCCTCGTGGTCTACCTGCTCGTCGAGTTCTCCGCCGTCACCGAGGCCACGGGGCTCCAGAGGAACACCATGACCTATCTGCCGGTGCTCTTCTTCACCGTCCTGGTGCTCCTTGCCCGCGGCCGGACCGGGTCTTCCGGCAAGTAGGCCGCCAACGATGAGACAGGGATGAGGAAGGGAGGAGGGGCCGTTTACCTCCCCTCCCTTTTCCCTGAGGTGTGCTTGGGCGGGATTTTTAGGACCGGCGTCTTACAGCCGCGTATTGAAAACCGGGCGCCGCCTCATGGCGGGCCGGGTAGGTGGGCGCAAAAACCTGCTTGCGTGACTACCATTATAGGGACGCCAAGATTAAGGGAAGATTAGAGCGAACCCCCTTCCGGAAAAAAACCGACCCCCGCCCGCCTTGCGGGCCCGCGACCTCTCTGATATACTTTCATCGGAATTTCCAGGCCCTTGAGGCCAACGACCGTCACCGCGACCACAGCGGAGGGAGGCCCGTCATGTCCGGCACAGCTAAAGCAAAGAACCTCATAGGCGGCGAGTGGGTGGACGCCCGCTCGGGCGCCATGCTCGAGAGCAGAAACCCGGCGGACAGGGACGACGTGGTCGGGGTCGTGCCGGCTTCGGCCACAGCCGACGTGGACCTCGCCGTGGAGGCCGCCCGCGGGGCCTACAAGAAGTGGCGGGACACGCCGGCCCCGAGAAGGTGCGAGATACTCTTCCGCGCCGCGGAGCTTCTCGTAAGGGAAAAGGAGGAGCTCGGCCGCCTCGTAACCAGGGAGATGGGCAAGATACTCGCCGAAGGCCTCTCCGACGTGCAGGAGGCCATAGACATCGGCTACTACATGGCCGGCGAAGGCAGGCGAATGGCCGGGGAGACGGTCCCTTCGGAGCTCCCCGACAAGGACTGCAAGTCCGTGAGGGTCCCGGTCGGGGTCTTCGCGCTCATAACCCCCTGGAACTTCCCCACGGCCATCCCCGCCTGGAAGATATTCCCGGCCCTGGCCGCCGGAAATACCGTCGTATTCAAGCCATCGAGCCATACGCCCGTGGCCGCCGCCAGGCTGGTGGAGCTCTTCGTCGCCTCCGGGATCCCCGCCGGGGTCCTGAACCTCGTGCACGGCACGGGGGACGCCGTGGGCGAACGCCTCGCCGCGCACCGGGGCGTGGACGGGGTCTCCTTTACCGGCTCGTCGGCCGTGGGCGGGGCCATCGCCGCCGGGTGCGCCGCCCTCGGCACGGAGGTATCCTGCGAGATGGGGGGCAAGAACCCCGAAATCGTCATGGACGACGCGAGGATAGACCTCGCCGTCGAAGGCGCCCTCTGGGGCGCCTTCGGAACGACGGGGCAGAGGTGCACCGCCACCAGCAGGGTCATCGTCCACGAGGCGGTCCACGACAGGTTCCTCGAGGCGTTCATCGACGCGGCCCGCGGGCTCAGGCTCGGCCCGGGCCTCGACCCGGCCACCGAGGTCGGCCCGCTCATAAACGAGGAACAGATGAACAAGGTCCTCGAATACATAGAGATCGGCAAGGGGGAAGGCGCCACGCTCGCCCTCGGCGGCTCACGGAGGACCGACGGGGAGCTCGGCCGCGGCTGGTTCATCGAGCCCACCGTCTTTACCGACGTGACCCCGGAGATGCGCATAGCCGCCGAGGAGATATTCGGCCCGGTGGTCGCGGTCATAAAGGCCGGCGGCCTCTCCCACGCCATAGATATAGCCAACGACGTGGACTACGGCCTCTCCTCGTCCATCTATACCCGGGACGTGAACAACTCGGCCGTGGCCGAAAGGGACCTCGACGCCGGGGTCGTCTATATAAACGCCCCCACCATAGGCGCGGAGGTCCACCTCCCCTTCGGGGGGTTCAAGAAGAGCGGAACGGGCCGCAAGGAGGCCGGGGGCCGCGGCGGGGCGCTCGACACCTTCACCCGTTGGAAGGCCGTATACCGGGACTTCTCCGGACGCCTCCAGAAGGCCCAGATGGACGAGGGGCGGTAGGCCGCAGGGTCGGCCCCTCCCTCCCGCCCGGCCGGCCTTCAGCTCCCCGGCGGGGTTTTTCGGGCGCAAAACTATTCTTTTGCTTTCAACGGCGTTTTTGATATAATCCCCCCCAATCCAAAGCGACAAGGAGGACATGCCGATGGACCCGGTCCATTTTTCCGGAAAAGAGATCCTCGATATGGCCGTCAGGATAGAGGAAAACGGCCTCAAGTTCTACACGACCGCGGGAGAGGCCTCCACCGACCCCGAATTGAAGGAGCTCTTCGAGGTCCTCGCCGGTGAAGAGGAGCAGCACATAGTCGTCTTCAACGACCTCAAGAGGCTTACCGACGAAGAGGCGTGGAAGGAGGGCTACGACCCCTACGCCGAGGAAGGGGCAAGGTACCTGAGGGCCATCGCCGACACCGAGGTCTTCACCAACCCCGACAGGGGCGCTGAGCTGGCCCTGTCGGTCGCTGACGGAAAAGAGGCGATAAGGATGGCCATAGACATGGAGAAAGACTCCCTCCTCTTCTACTACGAGCTCCAGAGGATGATACTCGAAAAGGACAGGGAGGTGCTCGCCAGGCTCATCGAGCAGGAGAAGGACCACGTAAAGCGGCTCACGGGGCTCTCGAAAAAGCTCTACGGCGGCGCCGCTTAGGGTCGGTCAAGGCCTTATAAACCGTGAAGGGAGCCTCAGGACAGATGACGGACATAAAATACGTAGAGACCTTTCCATGCCCCACCTGCAAGGCCACTGCAAGCGGCAGGGGCCATGTCTGCCACCCCAACGAGGGAGCGGTCCCGTTCGAGTGCGAGTTCTGCGGCAAGACGGTCAATGACGCCAGGCACGTCTGCACCCGCATGCTCGACAAGCTGGAGTACATCTGCAAGAAGTGCGGCAGGCTCGCCATCTATGACTCGATGTTGTGCGAGCCCCAGCCCGTGGACTCCGACTGAGGACGGCGCTGCGGGCGCGGCCTCCCTGAAAAGTGCATAACACCTGAAGCCCGCCCCCAACTCATCCCATGGACTTCGACACCCGACAGACGGCGCGGAGCCATCTCACCTCCGCCCTTGTCTTCCACACCGACATCGTGGCCACCCGCGCCCACGGGATATACGTGGAAGGGGAGGACGGCGTGACCTATATGGACCTCACGGCCGGGCTGGCCACGGCCAACGTCGGCCACTGCCACCCCCGGGTCGTCGAGGCCGCGCGCGCCCAGGCCGGTGAGCTCGTGCACGCCGGCTGCATCTTCCAGTACCGCCCGATAGCGGAGCTCGCCAGGACGCTCGCCCGCATCGCCCCGGGGGATATCGAGATGTTCTTCTTCTCCAACTCCGGGGCCGAGGCCGTGGAGGGGGCCGTTAAGCTCGCGCGCCATACCACGGGCCGCCAGGGCATCGTAGCCTTCACAGGGAGCTTCCACGGGCGCACCACCGGGGCGCTCGCGCTGACCTCCTCGTCGTCGAGGTACAGGGGCGGGTACCTCCCGCTCCTGCCGTCCGTCTACCACGCCCCCTACCCGTACTGCTACAGGTGCCCTGTGGGCCGGGACCCGGGGTCGTGCTCCGTCGAGTGCTTCGACCGCCTCGAGGCGGTATTCACCCACCAGATACCCGCGCGCGAGGTGGCCTGCGCGATAATAGAGCCGGTCCTCGGCGAAGGCGGATACGTGGTGCCCCCCGCAGGGTTTCTCACGCGCCTCCGGGACCTCTGCACGAGAGAGGGGATACTCCTGGTGGCCGACGAGGTTCAGACCGGCTTCGGCAGGACCGGGCGCTGGTTCGCCTGCGAGCACTTCGGCATCACCCCCGACATCATGACGATGGCCAAGGGCATCGCCTCTGGCTTTCCCTTGAGCGCCGTGGGCTCCACCCGCGAGATAATGTCCTCCTGGCCCCCCGGGGCGCACGGCACCACCTTCGGGGGCAACCCTGTGGCCTGCGCGGCCTCTCTCGCCGCCATCGAGGCCATCGAGTCCGAAGGCATGATCGAGGGCGCCCTCGAGGTGGGAAAAAGCGCCACCAGCAGGCTCAAGGCCATGCAGGGACGGTTCCCCTTCCTCGGGGACGTGCGCGGCATGGGGCTCATGATAGGGGTGGAGTTCGTCTCCGACGACAGGAAACCGGACCCCGAAAGGCTCGACCACGTCCTGAAAGAGTGCCTCTCGAAGGGGGTAATAATCGTCGAATGCGGGACCCACGGCAACGTCGCCAGGCTGATGCCGCCGCTCGTCATCACCGCGGAAGAGATGGACAGGGCGCTCGACGTCTTCGAGGAGGCCCTTGTTAATGTCGAGTAACACTCCGACCTCCTCCGGCCAACCTTCCCTTCAAAAGATAATAGCCGTCGCGGCCCTCGTCATCACCTTACCCCTTTCCGTGGCCTTCGACCCCTGGGCCGGCGGTGCGGCGGGGGCCGGGCGGCTCTCGCCCGTCTTCGAGGTCTTCTCCGCCCTCGGCAACGGCCTTACGCTTACTGTCATCTGCCTGGCCCTCTACGTCTACGGCTGGCTCAAGGGGTCGGACAACATCGCCAGGGCGGGGTCCGGCGGGTTTTTCTCGATACTCCTCGGAAGCGCCGCGGTCCACTTCCTGAAGGCCGCCTTCGAGCGCCCCAGGCCCTCGCAGGGGCCCCAGGCCATCGTCCACCTGCTCGGCGAGCCGTCGTTCTTTGACCTCACGGGAAGGTTCAACTCCTTCCCCTCGGGCCACGCCACGGTGAGCTTCGCCCTCGCCTTCGTCCTGGCGAGGAGGTTCCCCAGGTATGCCGCGGTCTTCTACGTCCTCGCCTTTGGCGTGGCCCTCGCGCGCGTCGGCCTCGGGTCCCACTACCCCTCGGACGTCGCCGGCGGGGCCATCCTGGGCGTCGCGGCGGGGCACCTCATAGCCGGGGGGACGGGGGAAGCCTTGAGGGCCGGGAGGGCCAAAGGGGCCGGCGCGGCGCGGGTAGGCCTTGCCCCCCTCACGCACTGGTTCTTCGCGGGCCTCGTCTTCCTCACCATCTTCATATCCTTTTTCAAGACCGGGGGGTTCCTGCTCTTCGACGTCGATGAGGCGGTATTCTCCGAGGCCGCCCGCGAGATGCTCGATACATGGGACTTCATCACCCCCACGTACAACTACCTGCCGAGGTACGACAAGCCCATACTCATCTACTGGCTGATGAGCGCGGCCTTCGGCGCCTTCGGCGCCACGGAGTTCGCCGCCAGGTTTACATCAGCGGGTTTCGGCGTCCTGCTCGTCCTCATGACCTTCTTCTTCGTAAGGAAGCTCAAGGGGGACAGGGCCGCCTATCTCTCGTCCATCGCGCTGCTGACCAACCTCGAGTTCTTCGTCTACTCCCACTCGGCGGTGACCGACATGACGCTCACCTTCTTTGTCGCCGCCTCCCTGTACGCCTTCTACCTCGGCGTCCGCTCCGGCGGACGCCGGTGGTACGCCCTGGCCTGGGCGGCGAGCGCGGGGGCCGTGCTCACCAAGGGGGTGATAGGGCTCCTCTTCCCGGCGGCCGTCGCCTTCCTTTACCTCGCGGCGTCCTTCAACCTCGGAAGGCTCAGGCACGCCGTGAGACCGTCCCACCTGGCCCTCTTCGTCGCCATCGCCGCCCCGTGGTTCCTCCTCGAATACTCGGTAAACGGCTACGAGTTCATAGACCAGTTCATCATAAAGCACCACATCAAGCGTTACGCCGGGGTGGTGTCGAGCCACGGCGGCCCGGTCTACTACTACCTGCTCGTCATAATCGCAGGTTTCTTCCCCTGGATGGTCTTCCTCCCCGCCTCGCTCAAGAAGGCGGCGGGCGAGCTCACAGGCAGGACCGGGGGGCTCCATCTCTTCGCCGCCCTGTGGTGCATCTTCATATTCGCCTTCTTCACGGCCGCCGGGACCAAGCTCCCGAACTACATCTTCCCTATATATCCGGCCATGTCGATAATGGCCGGGCTCGTGATGAATGACATCCTCTCCGTGAAGGAGAGCAGGAAGAGACCTGGCCTCTTCGTCCTGACCATCGCCTCCATCGTGGCGGCCTCCGCGTTGATCCTCCTGCCCTTCCACGACGTGGAGTTCGCCGTGGCGATACCCGATTGGTTCTTCTACTCGCTCGGGGCGATATTCCTGCTCGCCGCCGGCTCCGGCATCGTCGCATACGGCAACGCCCGCCGGGGCCTCGCGGGACTCTTCACCGCCGCGGCCCTGCTACTCATGTTCCTCCGGGTCGAGGCCGTGCCGGTGGCGAGCCTGTACCTCCAGTCGACCCTCCACGACTACTCGGTCTACGCAAGGGGGCTCCGCGGCGAGGCCGAGTTAGCCACTTACGAGATAAACCGGCCCTCCATCGCCTTCTACTCGCGCGGCGGGTTCCTGAAGGTCGAACGGGCCAATATCGACGTCCTGGAGGGGTTCAAGGAAGGGAAAAAACTCATCGTCATAACGTCGAAGGCGAGGGTGGCCGAGCTCGCCCGCCTCCCGGGCCTGAAGGTAATAGACCAGACCGGCGAGTACGCCCTCATGGCCAACACCGCCGACCTGCCGCCCTTTGAAAAGACCCTCCGCCTGCCCGGGCCCGGCAGGAAAAAGACCTCCGAAGACGAAGACGGGGCGAAGGAGGGAGCTGACGCCGATGGAGACGCCGGGGGGGCCGGGGGTTGATTTCCCCCATCCCGCCGGATATCCTTAAGGAGGGGTGAGCCATGAAGAAAAGGGTCCTCATAATGGGCGCCGCCGGCAGGGACTTCCATAACTTCAACTGCCTCTTCCGCGACGACCCCTCGGTGCGCGTCGTGGCCTTCACCGCGGCCCAGATACCCTACATCACCGATAGGACCTATCCACCGCTTCTCGCCGGCCCGCTATACCCCGAAGGCATACCCATCCACCCGGAAGAGCGCCTCGCCGGGCTTCTGGGGTCAGAGCATATAGACACGGTCGTATTCTCCTACTCGGACGTCTCCTTCGGCCACGTCATGAGGCTCGCCTCCGTTGCCGCCTCACAGGGGGCGGGGTTCACCCTGCCCGGGCCCGGGGCGACGATGCTGGAGTCAACGAAGCCGGTCATAAGCGTCACGGCCGTCCGGACGGGCTGCGGCAAGAGCGGGACCACGAGGTTCGTGGCCGGGGTCCTGAGGGAGGCAGGTCTGGTGCCGGTGGTCATACGCCACCCCATGCCATACGGCGACCTCGCCGGGGCCCGCGTCCAGAGGTTCGCCTCCCCGGCCGACCTGGAGGCGGCGCGGTGCACCATCGAGGAGCGCGAGGAGTACGAGCCGCTCGTCGAGGCGGGATACGTCGTATACGCCGGGGTCGACTACCGGGCCGTGCTCGACGAGGCCGAAGAGGAGGGGGACGTGGTCGTCTGGGACGGGGGCAACAACGACGGGCCCTTCATAAGGCCGGACCTCGACATCTGCCTCGCCGACGCGCTCCGCCCCGGGGCCGAGCTCGGATGGTGGCCCGGCGAGGCCAACCTCAGAAGGGCCGGCGTCGTGGTGGTCGCCAAGGCCGACGCGGCCCCGCCGGAGAGCTCCGAGGCCATCATCCGGAGCGTCAGGGCCGTCAACCCCGGGGCGAGGATAATAAGGACGGCCTCCGTAATCGACGCGGGGGGAGCCGAGGCCGAGGCCGCCCTCAGGGGCAGGACCGCGCTGGTCGTCGAAGACGGCCCCACGCTGACCCACGGCGGCATGGGCTTCGGAGCCGGCCTCCGCGCGGCCGAAAGGTACGGGGCCGAAGCCGTGGACGCGAGACCCTTTGCCAGGGGCTCGATGGAGGAGACTTTCAGGAGGTATCCCCATATCGAAAAGATACTCCCGGCCATGGGTTACTCACCGGCCCAGATAAGGGACCTCGAAAGCACGATAGCGGCCACCCCTTCGGACGTGGTCATCGTGGCCACCCCGGTGAACCTCACCGGACTGATAAAGGTCACAAGGCCCGTGGTGCGGGTGAGGTACGAGGTCGAGGACATGGAGACGCCCGGGCTCCGGGGCGTGGTCATGGATTTTATCGACTCCGTAAAATGAACGGCGGTACGGGATGAAGGACTTTCTATTCTACTTCGCCCGCAGGTACATCGCCGGCGAGAAGCGGGCCGACGCCATCGAGGCGGCCAGAGCGCTCAACGCCGACGGGATATCCGCCTCCATCGACGTGCTCGGCGAGAACGTCGAAGACGCCTCGGACGCCCGCAGGTCCGTGGCGGAGTACTTGGCCCTTCTGGGCGAGATTGACCGGACCGGCGTGGACGCCTCGGTCTCCTTGAAGCTCACCCACCTGGGGCTCGACCTCTCCGACGAGCTCGCCATGGAAAACGCCGAGGCCGTGGTCAGAAGGGCCGGGGAGCTCGGAAACTTCGTCCGCGTGGACATGGAGAGGGCCGTCTACACGGAGAGGACCATCGACCTGGTCGTAAGGCTCAGGAGGAAGTACGATAACGTCGGGGTGGCGGTTCAGAGCTATCTCTACAGGAGCGGCGGCGACGTGGCCAGGCTCATAAAAGAGGGCGTAAGCGTAAGGCTCGTCAAGGGCGCCTACAAGGAAGGGCCGGACGTCGCCTTCCGGGACAAGGGCGCGGTGGACAGGAACTTCGACTGCCTGATGAAGGAGCTCCTTACGAAGGGCAACCGGCCAGCCATAGCCACCCATGACGAGGCCCTCATCGACGAGGCGAAGAGGTTCGCCGAGATAAAGGGAATCCCCCGCGACGCCTTCGACTTCGAGATGCTCCTGGGGATAAAGAGGACGCTCCAGCGGGGGCTCGCGGCCGAGGGGTATAATATGCGCGTCTACGTCCCCTACGGCCCGGAGTGGCTCCCCTACATCACCCGCCGCCTTACGG